>DASUHB010000011.1 GCA_036273715.1 Gemmatimonadaceae bacterium | reverse complement strand
GTAGCCGTTGGTCGGCTCGGCGCGGAGCATCTCGAGAACGATCAGGTCCAGGGTGCCCTGGAGGAGCGGGATGGGTTTGGTCACGGGTCGGAGCACTAGGATGTCTAGTTATATAGACGGCCTAGTGTTTCGTCAAGTTTCGTCTTCGCCGGCGACGGCGATGGCGGCGGCCGGGCGGCCGAGCACTCGCCCGATCGTACCGCGCGCGGTCACCCGCTGCCCGAGGCGTGCCTTACGTCCATGCGAATTCTTTCTCCCGCGCGCGGCGCGTCTCTCGCCCTGGCAACGCTCCTCGCCGCGTTGGCGCCCGGCCCAACGGCCGCCGCGCAACCGACGACGGGGAGTCAGCCGACTCGTCGACATCAACAGCGGCACCAACAACCACGCCGGTGAGCATGTCGCTCGAACATCTTCGCGCCGGAGGCTCGCATGAAGGCATGGCTTCGATCGGAGAGGCCTCCGGCGCAAAGGCGTGCTTCGGCGCGCCGTAAGGCGCCGGATCGGCCCTCCGTTGGGCCGCGAAGACGCGGTGAATGCATGAGGCCGGCACGCGTGGCGGAGTAGGTCGTCGCCCGGTAAAGCGGCCGCCCAGCTGTATGGCAGAGTTTGCTGTGTAACCGTAGACGCCGTCCGCATCTTGCCGTGTGTGGCGAGTCGGCATAATTACTGTGGTCGACTCGCCGCGTCACTCGCCCGTTTCTCGAGGCGGCTGGTGCCTCACGCGGAGCGAAAAGCTTTGCGTCGCAGGCCCAACCAGTGCAGTCGTGCCTCGCGGCATGCGGAATCATCCGTCAGGCGTGTGACACTGCCGCTATGAAAATCCTGGGAATCTCCGCCTTTTACCACGACAGTGCGGCGGCGCTCGTCGACAACGGAACCATCGTCGCGGCTGCGCAGGAGGAGCGATTCACGCGCGTCAAAGGCGATCACCGGTTTCCGGCGCACGCGACGCGCTACTGTCTTGCAGAAGCCGGCATCACCGCACGTGATCTCGACAGCGTGGCGTTCTACGACAAACCCTTCCTCAAATTCGAGCGCCTGCTCGAGACGTACATCTGGTATGCGCCGCGTGGCGTTCGAAGTTTCCTCAAGGCCATGCCGCTCTGGCTCAAGGAAAAACTCTGGATGGAGCGCACGATTCGAAGCGAGCTGGGCTTCGAGGGACCAGTGTGTTATCCGGAGCACCACGAGAGTCATGCTGCGTCCGCGTTCTTCCCGAGTCCGTTCGGTTCGGCCGCGATCATCACGATCGACGGCGTCGGCGAATGGTGCACGACGAGCTGGGGCGTGGGCAGCGGCAACCGCATCGAGCTGCGCGAGGAAATGCGATTTCCACACAGCCTCGGTCTCCTCTACAGCGCGTTCACGTACTATACCGGCTTCAAGGTGAATTCCGGCGAGTACAAAGTGATGGGGTTGGCGCCGTACGGCGAGCCGAAGTACGTCGACCGCATTCTCGAGCATCTCATCGACTTGCGGGACGATGGGTCGTTCAAGATGAACATGAAGTACTTCGCGTATCCGGCCGGCCTAACGATGACGAACGGCGCATTCGACGAGTTGTTCGGCGGTCCGCCGCGCAAACCCGAGACACACCTCACGCAGCGCGAGATGGATCTCGCCCGGTCGATTCAGGATGTGACCGAGCTGGTCATGATGCGCATGGCGAAGCACGTGCGCCATGAAACCGGCGAGCGGAACCTCTGCCTCGCGGGCGGCGTCGCGCTCAACTGTGTGGCGAACGGCAAGATTCACAAAGAAGGCGTCTTCGATCAAATCTGGATTCAGCCGGCTGCGGGCGATGCGGGCGGGGCATTGGGCGCCGCGCTCTACGCGTGGTATCAAGTCGAGCGGCAGCCGCGGCTCGAGCGCGGGGATGGGCGGGATCATCAGCGCGGGAGTTATCTCGGCCCGCGCTACGATGGCGACACGATTCGCCGCTTCCTCGACGAGCGCAAGGCGCCGTACACGCGCATGCCCGACGAGGAACTGCTGCCGTACGTCGCACGCCTGCTCGCGAACGGGTCCGTGGTCGGCTGGTTCTCCGGACGCATGGAATTCGGCCCCCGCGCGTTAGGCGCGCGATCGATCCTGGGCGACGCGCGCAGCCAGACGATGCAATCGGTGATGAATCTCAAGATCAAGTTCCGCGAGTCATTCCGACCGTTCGCCCCATCGTGCCTGCGCGAAGACGTGGCCGATTGGTTCGACCTCGACGCCGATTCGCCGTACATGCTGCTGGTCGCCAACGTGCGGCCGGACAAGTGCACCGTGATGACCGACGAACAGCGCGGCCTGTTCGGCATCGACAAGCTCAACGTGCCCCGCAGCGCCATCCCCGCGGTGACGCACATCGACTACTCGGCGCGCATCCAGACCGTCGACGCCGTCGATCATCCGCGGTATCACCGGCTCTTGCGAGAATTCAAGTGCCTAACCGATGTCGGCGTGCTGATCAATACCAGCTTCAACGTGCGCGGCGAACCGATCGTCGAGAGTCCCGCCGATGCGTATACGTGCTTTCAGCGGACGGGCATCGATGCGCTCGTCCTCGAGGATTGCGTGTTGCTCAAGCGCGACCAGCCGAGGTTCGAGGATGCCGGTGATTGGCGCTCGCAGTTTACCCTGGACTGATTATGGAATCGCTCTGGCCAAAGACTCCAACGCGAAAGCAGTTGCGCGAGTTCGGCGTCGCCGTCGGCGGCGCCCTGGTAGTCGTGGGCGGCATCGTGCTCTGGCGGCATCCCGCGTGGCATGCGCACGGGTATGCCTGGATCGCTGGAGCCGCGCTCATGCTGTTGGGCGCCGTTGCGCCGCCGGTGCTCTTGCCACTCTACAAGCCGTGGATGGCGTTCGCCACCGGCCTCGGCATCGTCACGACGTCGCTTCTTCTGTCCGTGCTCTATCTCCTGGTGCTTCCGCTCTTCGGCCTGTTCGCTCGCCTAACCGGCAAGGACACGCTCGAGCGCGCCTGGGCGCCGGGAACCCAGCGCACGTACTGGAAGCCGCACGAGCGCATCGACGTGCCCGACCGGCACCTGCGGCCGTTCTGACCGCAGCGTCGTTCCAACTGAGTCGTGGAGGTGCGTGATGTCGAGGACGAGAATGCTCGGGGACCTGTGGTTGTTCTTGCGCGTGCGCAAGAAGTGGTGGCTCATGCCGCTCGTGATCATGCTCGTGTTGTTGAGTATTCTCATGGTGCTGGCGCACGGCAGCGCGCTGTCCCCGTTCATCTACACGCTGTTCTGAGCCTGACAGCATGCGCCTAACGCGCTGGCTCGTCGCGACGCTGCAATATGCCGGCCTCGCCTGTTTCGGCCTGGTGCTGGCCCTCGCCGGCGGCGAGCTGATGCTGCGCGTGTACAACCCCTTCGAGTCGCGTGTGAAGGGGTACGCGATCGCGCTGCCGGTGAATCAGCGCTACATCATCAAGAATCTCGACGACGACAAGCTCGACCCGACGATCATTCACACGACGAATTCGCTCGGCTTTCGAGGGCCGGAGCCACCGGCGACGCCATCGTCCATCCTCACTATCATGACGATTGGCGGCAGCACGACTGAGTGCTTCTATCTCTCCGACGGCCACACCTGGACCGACGTCCTCGGCCGCGACCTGGCGCAGACCTTTCGCCCGGTGTGGGTGGACGACGCGGGGCTCGATGGACAGTCGACGTTCGGCCACCTCGTGTTGCTCGACAGCATCGTGCACATGCGCGCCAAACCGAAGGTGGCGGTCTTTCTCATCGGCGTCAACGACATCGGCCACGACGCGCCGACCGCCGAGGATACCACACTGTACCGGCGATACAGTGTGCGCCGGTTCGCCCGCCGCCTTGTGGAGCACAGCGAGCTGCTTGCGTTAGGCGTCAATGCATATCGGTCCATCGAAGCGCGCCGCAGCGGCCTCGTGCAAGGGCAGGGTTGGAGCATGAAAAACCTGCAAGTCGATCTGCATCGCTCGGAGCACGAGCCGATGCGCACCGCGGAGCGCATGATGCTGCTCGCGCAGAACCGCGCGCGCTACATCCCCGCGTACGACGCGCGCGTTCGCGCGCTGGTACAACGGTCGCGCGCCAACGGCATCGAACCCATTCTCGTGACGCAACCGCTCTTAATCGGCCCGGTCACCGATGACGTAACCGGCGTCGATCTCGCCACCGTCCGCTGGGGCAAAGGGAACGGCGCCGAGATGTGGGACGTGATGGAGCTCTACAACGACGTCGTGCGACGAGTCGGTGAAGAAGACAGCGTTCTCGTGGTGGATCTGGCGCGGCAGATGCCGAAAAGCTCCCGCTACTTCTATGATTACGTCCATTATACGAATGCGGGCGCCCAGCGCGTCGGCGACATCATTTATAGCGACATCTGCCCGTTCTTGAGTGCGCGGTATCCGATGTATCGCACGTCTGCGTGCACTGCGTCGCGGACCAGCGCAGTGGTCGCCGCCAAGTGAGACGATCGCGGGTTGTGCTCGCAGCCATCGCGAAGAAAAGCCGCTGAGAAGTGTGTACCTTACCTCCATGCGATTTCATTGTCCCGCGCTCGTGGCGCCTCTCGCCGCCGCGACGCTGCTCATTGCCTCAGCGATCGGCCCAACCGCGGCCGCCCAAACAAGCACGCCGGGTCGGCGTACCGGTGTCGAAAGCAGAATCGTAACGTCGATCGACGCGCACAACGACGACGCGCTCGCCCTGCTCATCCGGCTCGTCGACATCAACAGCGGCACCACCAACCACGCCGGCGTGCGCAACGTCGGCGACATCCTGCGCGCCCAATTCGACTCGCTCGGCTTTACCACGCACTGGGTGGACGGCTCGGCGTTTCATCGCGCCGGACACCTCGTGGCCGAGCATCCCGGCCCCGGTCCCAAGATCCTGATCATTGGCCATCTCGACACCGTGTTCGATCCGTCGAGCCCGTTTCAGAAATTCGTGCGGCTCGATGACAGCACGGCCCGCGGGCCCGGTGTGATCGACATGAAGGGCGGGGACGTGATCGCGCTCTACGCGCTGCGCGCGCTCAAGGAGGCCGGTGCGCTCGACTCGATGCACGTCGTGGTGGTGTACGACGGCGATGAAGAAGATGCCGGGTCGCCGCTCTCGCTGGCCCGGAAGACGCTGATCGACGCGGCGCACGGCGCGGCCGCGGCGTTAGGCTTCGAAGACGGCGCGGGCGATCCCCGCACCGCGGTCATCTCGCGCCGCGGCGACATCTCGTGGACGCTCACCACCACGGGCCGCACCGCGCACTCGTCCCAGATCTTCACCAAGGAATACGGCGCGGGCGCGATCTACGAGGCCGCGCGCGTGCTCGCCCAGTTCTATCGCCAGCTGTCCACGGAACGCTATCTGACCTTCAGTCCCGGCATCATCGTCGGAGGCACCGCGGTGTCGCTCGATTCGACGCAGAGCGCGGGCACGGCCGCGGGCAAGACGAACGTCGTCGCCGACTCTGCGTTAGTCTCCGGCGACCTGCGCACGCTGAGCCCCGACCAGCTCGCGAACGCCCAACGCGCGATGCAGCGCATCGTCGGGCAAACGCTGCCGATGACCACGGCGCACCTCGTGTTCGCCGATGGCTATCCGCCCATGGCGCCCACCGCCGGCAACCGCCGGCTGCTCGCCATGTACGATCGCGCGAGCCGCGATCTCGGGTTCGGGCCCGTCGTGGCGGTCGACCCGTCGCGCGCCGGCGCGGCCGACGTCTCGTTCGTGGCCAACATCGTGCCGATGGCCATCGATGCGCTGGGCCTCTCCGGCCACGACGACCACAGCGAGCAGGAAACCGCGGATCTGCGCATGCTGCCGGTCCAGACCAAGCGCGCCGCGCTGCTCATGTACCGTCTCACCACCACGGGTGCACGCGGCGCGACGCCCTGAAGCCATTGCGCCGGTTGGCTCAGTATGATTCGGTGACATGCCGACGCGCATTTTTCTTCTTTCGCCGGCGCGCCTGGACGGCGCGCGCGCACGGGTTCTGTTGAATCCCGACGCTGCGTTCCCGTTGGCTCGCGCGTTGGGCACGCGCGACGGCGCAGCACTCTCCGACGTCTTCAGCTTCCTCAGCGGCCTCTACTTTCGGGGCAAACACGCCTACGCGCAGATGTTCGGCCGGCCGTCGGCCAGCGTCGCGGCCGTGCACATCATTACCACGACGCGCGGCCTCCTGCCGCCGGAGACGCGCGTCACGCGCCGCGAGCTCGAGGCTTTTGCGGAGATCGACCTGTCGGCGGGCGACGATCGCTTTCACGCGCCGCTGCTGCGCGATGCGAGCCGCATCCGCGCCGCCCTCGATGACGCAGCCGAGGTGGTGCTGCTCGGCAGCATCGCGACCGGGAAGTATGTCGACCCGCTCCTAACGGCGTTCGGGCCGCGACTGCTCTTTCCCGAGACGTTCGTCGGCCGCGGCGACATGAGCCGCGGCGGCATCCTGTTGCGGAGGACGCGTGCCGAGGACGAGCTGACGTACATCCCGGTGAGGGGCGCGGTCCGACACGGCCGCCGTCCGCCAAAGCTGGCCCGAGCGCGGTGATGGCCGGGCAGCCGCCGGCCGTCGACATCCCGGCGCAGGGGGACGCCGAGCTGCGCATCGCGGGGCGATCGGTCGCCCTCACCAATCTCGACAAGGTGTTCTGGCCCGGCGAGCGCCTAACGAAAGGCGATGTCCTGCGGTACTACGCCGCGGTCGCGCCGGTGCTCCTGCCGCATCTCTTCGACCGCGCGATGGTCATGAAGCGATATCCGAACGGCATCACGGGCAAGAGCTTCTTCATGAAGCGCGCGCCCTCGCCGCGGCCGGAGTGGATCGAGACCTGCACGATCGAGCACCGCTCGGGCAACGTGATCGACTTTCCCATGGTGCAGGACCTCGCGTCGCTCCTCTGGATCGTCAACCTGGGCTGCATCGATCTCAACCCGTGGTACGCGACGTGCGACGACACCAATCGTCCCGACGTCTTGCACTTCGACCTCGATCCGACGCCGGGGGCGACCTTCGACCACGTCCGCGAGGCGGCGCTCGTCGTGCGCACCGGACTCACTGGGTTAGGCATGAAACCGCTCGTCAAGACCACGGGTTCGCGCGGCGTCCACATCTACGTGCCGATCGAGCGCGGCCCGACGCAGAAAGACGTGTGGACGTTCGCCAAGAGCTTTGCCGTCTCCATTGCGGCGCTCCAACCCGCGCTGCTCACGTCCGAGTATCGCATCGCGCGGCGGCCGCGCCAGCGCGTGCTCGTGGACTACAATCAGAATGCCTGGGGACGCACGCTGGCGTCGGTGTACTCGGTGCGCCCGAGGCCGCGCGCGCCGGTCTCCACGCCGGTGTCGTGGGCCGAAGTCGAGCGCGGTATCGCGATCGACGACTTTCGCATGGACAGCGTGCCGGCGCGCGTGGCCAAGTTAGGCGATGGGTGGAAGCCCATGCTCGCGGGGCGCGGGCGCTTTCCGCTGGCGCGGTTGCTTTAGGTGCTGCCCATCCGCACGACCTTTGCGCCGATGGAAGCGGAGTCGGTGGGCGAGATCCCGCGCGGCGACGAATGGGAATACGAGCCGAAATGGGATGGCTTCCGATGTCTGGCCTTCCGCGACGGGACTCGGGTCGAGCTCATGTCCAAGGCCGGCAAGCCCTTGGCGCGGTATTTCCCGGACGTCGTCGCCTCGATGCTCGAGCTCACCGCGCCGCGCTTCGTCCTGGATGGCGAGATCGTCGTGCCGTTAGGCACGAGCCTGTCGTTCGACGACCTGTTGATGCGCATCCATCCGGCGCAGAGCCGCGTCGCGAAGCTCGCGCGCGAGACGCCCGCGACGTTCATTGCGTTCGACCTGCTCGTCGATGCCGCCGGAACGTCGCTGGTCGACCAGCCGCTCGAAGTCCGGCGCCAGGCACTCGAAGCATTTGCCGGCGAACATGTGCCGCCCGGCGCACGCGTGAGGCTGTCGCCGGCGACGTCGGACTTGCGCGATGTCGAACGCTGGCTCCGTTCACTGGGCAGCGGACTGGACGGCATCATCGCCAAGCGCGTGGATCTGCCGTATGAAAGCGGCAACCGCCGCGGCATGGTCAAGATCAAGCAGACGCGCACCGCCGATTGTGTCGTCGGAGGATTCCGCTACGGGTCCAAGGAGAAGCTGGTCGGATCGCTGCTGCTCGGATTGTACGACGACGACGGCCTGCTGCATCACGTGGGGTTCACGTCCAACATCCCGCGGGCCGAGAAACCGGCGATCACGAAGCGGCTCGAGGCACTGATCGAGCCGCCCGGGTTCACCGGGCGTGCGCCGGGCGGTCCGAGCCGCTGGAGCACCGAGCGGAGCGGCGAATGGAATCCGCTCGCGCCCAAGCTCGTGGTGGAAGTCGCGTACGATCATTTTTCGGGCGGCCGGTTTCGTCACGGCACCTCGTTTCACCGCTGGCGGCCGGACAAGGCGCCGGGGCAATGCACGCTCACGCAGGTCGAGCGAGAATCCCGGTCGCCGCTGGCGCTGCTCGAACGGCGGTGATCGCGCCGACGCCTAACGAAGCGCCGTCACGAAGGACCGCATGCGCGACGATCGCCGAGTCGATTCCTCGATCGCGAGTCGTGCTGCTCGACGAATCGAGAATCAGCTCTGGAACCAGATATCCGGCGTCAAGCGAATCCACGTGCGCACGCACGCGCTCCGGCAAGTCTCGGCGCAGATACGCACAGGCCATTCATCCAGGTCCTCACGTGGGTCTGGCACGTACATGGCGGACGTCGCTCGCTTTTTCCGCAACCGCGTTGATCGTAGTAGACGAGACCGGCGAACGCGGCAACGCGATCCCATTCCGGACGAGATAATCGTGCGACACACCAGGGCCGCCGTTGACCACGATCAGCGTGCTCGACAGATCACTCACTCGCTGCACGAAGAGGTGCACAGGCCTTGGCTGCGCAGCCTCGGCGTGCGTCGTCGGCCGTGCACACGCGCCAGTGATGGCCAGAAGCAGACCGGCGAGACTCGGTATGGCAAGGAGCCTCTTGCGGCTGCACGCGGTCGATGCCATCGTTGCTCACATATGCAACCTAGGGTAAGCGACCTATGGGAACGGGAGTGAAGCGCCGCGACATTCCGCCCGGCACCCTCGCAATGCTGATTCTCAAGACTATCAACCGCTGCGGACCGCTGCATGGCTTCGGCATCGCGCAATTCATCGCGCAAACCACCGACGGCGTGCTCCAGGTCGAAGAAGGCACGCTGTACCCGGCGTTGCAACGCCTCTTGATCAACGGCTGGGTGCGGGGCACCTGGAAGCAGACCGAGAACAACCGCCGCGCCCGCTACTACAGTCTCACACCGGAAGGACGCAAGCGGATGCACGCCGAGGTGAACGGCTTCGAGGAGATTGTGCGCGCGATCACGCGGGTGATTCAGCCGGCCGCCTCCTAACCGACGGCGCGAGCGCCATGCATTGGTTCGCCAGGCTCGGACGACGCACCGCACGGTTCGTGCGCCGCAGCCAGTATACGCGCGAGCTGGCCGAGGAGATGCGCACGCACATCGCGATGCGGGCCGACACCCAGACCGCGCGGGGGCTGCCGCAACGCGATGCCGACGCAGCGGCTCGTCGTCGCTTCGGCAACGCGGGCCTGATTGCGGAGGCGAGCCGCGATGCATGGGGCGGACGCGGGCTCGAGGAATGGCTCCGCGATGTCCGGCTTGCCGTTCGCGGCCTGCGGCGGACACCGGCCTTTAGCGTGGCTGCGGTCCTAACGCTGGCCCTCGGTATCGGCGCCACGACGAGCGTACTCAGTGTCTGGTACAGTGTCCTCGTTGCACCGCTGCCGCTGCGCGACCCAGCGCGCGTCGTCGTGATGTGGGGCGACAACCCAACCAAGCAACCCGAGCACATTCCGCTCTCCGGCGGCGAGTACACGGCATTCGCGCGGGAGGCGAGGAGCTTTTCGCGTATTGCGGCTGTCGACTATCAAGGAACGCTGCCCCGCCTCATCCAGTTTGGCGACACGGTCGCGTCGGTTCCGGCTGCGCTGGTGACGGGCACCTTCTTTGACGTGTTGGGCGCTCGTCCGCTCGTCGGGCGGCTACTGCGTCCGGAGGACGATCGCTACGGCGAGCCGTTCGTCGGGGTGATTAGCGAACGCCTATGGCGGCGCGCCTATGGCAGCGACCCGTCCGTCATCGGCACCAAGACCAAGTTCTATCTGCGGAAGATGACCATCGTCGGCGTCGTCGCCGGCAATGTCGACTATCCCAGCGGAGCCGAACTCTGGGGGTCTTGGCCTAACTACGCGCAGGTGAAGGACACGCTTCCCGGTTTTGTCGATGTCGTTGGACGTCTGGCGCCGGACGCCACGGTCGCCGGCGCCCGGGCCGAGCTCGGCGCATTTCTGTCGCGGCCGGAAGAGCCGCATTCCGGGGCCCGCCGCCTGTTAGGCAACATCGTGCGGCCGGTCGCGGTTCCTGTCGCCGAGGCCGTCGTCGGCACGGTTCGACCGGCGCTGCACATCGTGCTTGGCGCGGTCGCCCTGCTCCTGCTCGTCACCTGTGTGAATGTGGCCAACCTGATGCTGCTCCGCACGCTCGCCAGACGGCACGAACTCACGGTTCGCGCGGCGCTCGGCGCGGGCCGTCGCCGCATCGTGCAGCTCGTGCTGATCGAAGCCGCGGTGCTGTCATCGGCGGGCGGTGCGTTAGGCATTGGATGCGCCTGCTACGCCGTCACGGCGTTCGCACGTTTCGCGCCGGCCGAACTGCCACGCGTGCACGCGGTCGCACTCGATATGCCGGTGCTCGCCGCGGCCATCGCTTTGTGCGCCGCCATGACGCTGCTTTTCGGCGCGATTCCCGCCGCGATCGGCGGACGCGTCGAAGCTGGCGACACGGTGCGCGAGCGCCGCGCGGCGCAAGGACACACCATCGCGCGCGGCACCCGCGCGGCACTCGTCGCGACGCAAGTGGCCATCGCGGTCGCGTTGCTCGTCGGCGCAGTCGTTGTCCTACGCAGTTTCGAAGCGCTCGCGCACGATCGGCTTGGTTTTCATCCCGACCATCTCATCATCGCGCGGTTCGGCCAGAACCGAAGCGTCGGCGATCCGCGCGCGTTCAATGCCGCGCTCGAGGGAGCGATCCGGCGCGTCCGCGACGTCCCCGGTGTGCGCGATGCGTCGGGCCTCATCGCGCCGCCGTTTCGAGCTGCAGGCAACGACCTCGCGTACAGTCTGCCTGACGATCCGCCGAATACCGCCACCAACCGGCCCATGGTGGACTATCTTGGCGCCGGCCCGGACTACTTTCGCACGTTAGGCATTGCGCTCGAGCGCGGACGCGAGTTCACCGCGTTCGACGGCCCTGGAGCCGCGCCGGTGGCGATCGTCGATGCGTTCCTCGCGCGCGACGCGTGGCCAGGCAAGAATCCCATCGGCAAGCAGATCGGCGTTGGCACACAGTTCTACACTGTGGTCGGCGTCGTTTCGCCGACGCGGTACCGTGACGTCCTCGCGCCGCGCGCGACGTTGTACACACCCTATGCGCAGTCGGCGCTGGTACCGGCCTACATCGCCGTGCGAAGCACGGGAAATCCCGCGGCGCTCATCCCTGCGATTCGGGACGCTGTGCGGGAGTTCGATCCGCGTCTCTACCTCGCGGACTTCGCATCGATGGCGGACCGCGTCGGCCTCTCGCTCGCCGCGCAGCGTCTCGAGGCACAGCTGCTGGGCGCATTTGCGGTCGCGATCGTGCTCTTGACGGCGATCGCGCTCTACAGCGTCGGTGCGACATTCGTTCGCCAGTGCGAATTCGAGATCGGCGTTCGCGTCGCGCTTGGCGCCACGCCAGCGCAGGTGACGCGACTGGTGCTGAGACAGGGCGTGGCAATATTGGCGTGCGGTGTCACGGCCGGCGTCGTGCTCGCGTTCGCTGCCGGGGCCGTGCTGCGCGCCATCGTATACGACGTGAGCCCGCGTGATCCGTTAGCATTTGTTATTGCGTCCGGTATCGTGTGCGGCGCTGGCGCGCTCGCATTCGCGATTCCCTGCCGCCACGCCTCACGCACCAGCGCGGCGCATTTGCTGCACCACACCTGAGAGTTTTCACGGCATCGCGCGATATTTCCAGAATGAATAGCGAGCAAAGCACGGAACCGACTGTCGTTGACAACCAGGCAGAGCGGCGCTTCGAGCTGTACGCGGACGGCGGTGTGTCGGTACTCACGTATCGCATCACCGGCGATCGCATCCGGCTGCTCCATACCGAAGTGCCGCGCGAACAGCGGGGACGCGGGTACGCAGAAATGCTCGCCCGTGCCGCGCTCGAGCGCGCCGCCCGTGAGCACCTGCGCGTGGTGCCGCTCTGTCCGTTCGTGCGCGCGTTTCTCGAGCGACATCCGGAGTACAACGCGCTGATCGTTCCCGACACCGTCTCGTGATGCACGAACGCGGACGCATGCTGCAGCACACGTCCGCGTTCGTTCACGCCAAGCGGCTCGCTCAGTCGATCGGTTGCAAGCCGGCCACGATCCGTTCGCGCTCCGGCTCGAGGAACGGCGGCAGCACCACCCGCTCGCCTAACGTCGCCTGATCTTCGTCCAGCCCGAACCCCGGCCCGTCCGACGCGATCTCGAACAGCACGCCCGACGGGTCGCGGAAATACAAGCTGTGGAACCAGAATCGATCCACTTTGCCGCTGTTCGCCACGTGCAGCGTGTCCAAGCGGTCCGCCCATGCATCGTAGTCGGCGTCCGGCGTCCGGAACGCGACGTGGTGCACGCCGCCCGCGCCCTGCCGCGCGGCCCGCAGCCCCGGCTGCACCGCCACGTGCAGCTCGGCTGACGGGCCGCCCGCGCCCATCTCGTACACGTGCACCCGATGGGCATCGTTTTCGGGATGCGGGTACTCGCGCACCGGACGCATGCCCATCACGCGCTGCAGCAGGGCGTCCGTCGGTCCCAAGTTAGGCACGCTGATGAGAATCGGGCCCAGACCCCGCACCTGGAACTCGGCGGGCACGGGACTCCGCTCCCACGGATACGCGTCGCCCGTTCCGCCATCGGCGACCAGCGCGAGCCGCTGTCCCTCCGGATCCTCGAAGTCGAGGGTGAGACGGGCGTCGCGTTCGACCACGTCCCCCACCGTCACGCCGCGCTCAGACAGGTGCCGGCGCCAGTATTCGAGCGCCGACAGACCGGCCACGCGCAGATACGTGCGGGTGATCGACCGCGATCCGCGCGACTCGCGCAGCACGGGCCAGTCGAAGAACGTGAGGTCCGTGCCCGGCGTGCCGCGCGCGTCGGCATAGAACAAGTGATACGCCGTCACGTCATCCTGGTTCACGCTGCGCTTGACCAACCGCATGCCCAACGTGCGGGTGTAGAAGCGGTAGTTCTCGCGGATCGCGGCCGAGATCGCCGTGAGGTGGTGAATGCCGGTGAGTTGCATCGGTCCGCCGTGTTCGAGACAGAAGAGAAGATGCGATCGGTTGTCAGTTAGGCAACGCCGGCCGGGCGCCGGGCCATCAGGTTGCCGATCCCGCCCAGGATGGCGGCCGCGAGGGCCACGCCCGCGATGGCCGGGCTCGACAACGTACCGAGGCCGAGCACCGCATCCAGCGAATACGCGCCGGGCCCGGTCAGTGCCAGCGCCGCCGCGCCAACGGCGTACAACAACGGCACTTCGATGCCGTTCTTGGCCGCGAACAACCCGTTGGGCAAGTGGACGGTCACGGCGGCCACGATCATCACCGAGAGCATGAGCGCGGGACCGATCGGACCGAACAGCCCGAGCGCGACGAGCACGCCGCTCGCGACTTCGGTGCCGGCCGCGACGGTCGCGAACAACTTGCCCGGCTGGAATCCGAGGCTCTCGAACATGCCGCTGGTCCCGGCGAGGCCGTGTCCGCCGAACCAGCCAAAGAGTTTCTGAGACCCATGGGCGGCCATGAGGAGTCCGAGCGCGACGCGGGCAACGAGCAATCCCGTGGCGACGGTGGCGACATCGAGGGCGGTGGTCAGCATGGACGTAACTCGCGAATTTGGGTGGTGTAACAATGCCTGTTATAACACCTAAATGCGCCGCGCGTCACCGTTGTTCCCGGATCGCCGCCAGCACGCGAATCAGCGTCCGGACGTCCAGCGGGCTCAACCCGGCTATCCGCGCGCGACCGCTCCGCTCGAGCGCCGGCGTCGCCTCGGCCAACACCTTCCGTCCCGCGTCCGTGATGCGTGCCGTGACGTGCCGCCGGTCATCCGGATCGCGCGACCGCGCGATCAACCCGGTGTCCTCCATCCGGTCGAGAAGCCGCGAGACATCGGGCACGTTCGACACCATCCGTTGGGCCACGTCGCGTCCGCACAGGCCGCGCTTGCCCGCGCCCCGCAGGATGCGCAGCACGTTGTATTGCGTATGCGTCAGGCCGTGCGCCTTCAGCACCTCGTTCTCGGCGTGCTCCAGCACGGCCGCCGTGCGCAATATCGACAGCAGCGCTTCGTCGGCGGGCCGCGCGAACGGCTTGGTTTGCTTGATCTCGTCTCTGAGTGTCGTCGGCATACCGAGAGATAGGTGTTACAACAGGCAATGACAAGCCCATGGCGCCGAGGGCGCCACTGCTGGGTCCGCCAGCGGCCCCTGGTGCGGCTTGGCGCGACCTTCGCATGATTGAACAGGGGGGCCGCGCATCGCCGCCCTCAATCTTCTATATACCGAGGACCCGCGTCATGAAGACGGCCAGAGCCAAAGACCCGAACCTCATGCGCCGCCGCGAGGCCGCGCTCGATACGCCGACGGATCTCGACCACGAAGGAACGCGCCTCATCGCCGGCGCGCTCAACCCGATACTCGCCGACGTGTTCGCGCTCTACCTGAAGACCAAGAACTTTCACTGGCACATGAGCGGCCCGCACTTCCGCGACTACCACCTGCTGCTCGACGAACACGCCGATCAGATTTTCGCGATGACGGACCCGATCGCCGAGCGCGTGCGGAAGTTAGGTCAGGACACGATTCACTCCACCGGCCACATCACGCGCCTGCAGCGCATCTCGGACAACGACGCCGGCTACGTCGAGCCGTCGGACATGCTCGCCGAGCTCCGCGAAGACAACAAGACGCTTGCCGCGCGGCTCCGCGAAGCGCACAACGTGTGCGAGCAGTATCGGGACGTCGCCACCACGAGCCTCATCGAGATCTGGATCGACGAGACCGAGCGCCGCACCTGGTTCCTGTTCGAGGCAAGCCGCCGCGCCGATTCGGCCGGGCGCTGAGCGCCTAACGCAGGCGCCGCCGGGCCGCCGTCACCGGAGGCCGATCCGCGCCACCAAATCGGCGTAGCGCGGATCGCCTCGCAGCGGGCCGTACCCCGGGTCCAGATGCAGGTAGATGAGCCCCGCCGAGCGCGCCTGATACGCGCGCTCGAGCGCGGCGAACGCGCGGTCGAGATCGCCGACCGCGGCGTACCCCATCGCCAGGACCTCCGAGCGCATGTACTGGTGGTGCGACTCCTCCTCCAGGCGCGCCAGGATCGCCTCGGCCTCGTCCTGCTGGCCTAACGCCGCCAGCGCGCGCACGATCATCGCGTCGTACGAGCGCACGGACTTCTCGAGCGCCTGGGCGCGGCGGTACCACGTGAGCGCCGTCGCCGCGTCGCCCTTCGCCAGGTGCGCCGAACCGATGTAGTGCGGCGCCCGGATGCACACCTCGTCCATCTCGAGCGTGCGCAGCCCCTGCGCGATCGCGCCGTCGGTGTCGCCCGCGTACAGCAGGAACCGCGACAACCACTCGCTGTAGTGCACCGACAGCGGATCGAGCCTGAGCGCCTGCGCCACGGTCTGAATCGCATCGTCCAGACGGCCGACCAGCGGCAGCGCCGTTCCGTGCACGTAGTGCGCTTCGGCGTAGTTGGGGCTCAGCGCTACCGCACGCGCGAGCTGGGACTCCGCACTCGCGAAGTTCCATTCGTGCCAGCACAGCACCTTGCCGATCGACGTGATCGCCTCGGCCAGCTCCGGGTCGCGCTGGAGTGCGCGTTCGGCCGCGGCCTTGGCCCGCGGATATGCGTCGTCCGGCGCCACCCAGTCGTCGGCCAGGTTGCACCACACGTCCGCGATGCCCGCGTAGGCGCGCGCAAAGCCGGGATCCTGCAACAGCGCGTGCTGGAAGAGGTCGAGCGCCTTCCGCAGGGCGGGCTCGGAGAGCTTCACGAAAAAGAACCGGCCCTTGAGGTAGAGCGTGTACGCCTCGAGGTTCCGCGTCGGCACGACCACCTGCGGCCCCTGCGCTTCCGTTAGGCGAACCTTGAGCGCCTCGACGATGGCCTTGGCGATCTCGTCCTGCACGGCGAACACATCTTCGAGCTGGCGGTCGTACGTCTCGCTCCACAGGTCGTAGCCGTTCTCCACGTTCACCAGCTGCGCCGCGATGCGAATCCGGTTTCCCACCTTGCGCACGCTGCCCTCGAGCACCGACGTGACGCCCAGCTTCTCACCGACCTGGCGGATGTCCACCTCTTTGCCCTTGAACGCGAAGCAGCTCGTGCGAGACGCCACCTGGATCGCCGGGACCTTGGCGAGCGCGTTGATGATCTCCTCGGTCATCCCGTCGGCGAAATACTCGTTCTCCGGATCGGCGCTCATGTTCGCGAGCGGGAGAACGGCAATCGCCTTCGATGCGCTGCGGTAGCCCTCGCTGACTGCCCGCTGCGCGCCGCTTTCCGATTCTCTGTCCAGCGTCCGCAGCGCGGCCGCGAATTCGGCGGCCGTGGGATATCGATCCGCCGGTGTGCGGGCAAGGGCACGCGTCACCGCGGTGTCGACCGCGTCGGGCACATCGCGCGTCGTGCGCACCTTGGGAATCGGCGACACGAACCGCTTGGCGATGATCGCCTGCGCGTTGATCCCGGTGAAGGGCGGCTCGCCGGTGAGCATCTCATAGAGCACGCACCCCAGCGAGTACAAGTCGCTGCGGCCATCGGCGCCGAGCTCGCCCGACGCCTGCTCGGGGCTCATGTACGCGGGCGTGCCCAATGAGAGACCGGTCTGTGTGAGCGACGTCGCGTTGCCCGACAGCGCCTTGCCGATGCCGAAGTCGGCCACCATGGCGGCGCCTTCGTGCAGCAAAATGTTTTCCGGCTTGATGTCGCGGTGCACGACGTTGTGCCGGTGGGCGTAGTCCAGCGCGGACGCCACCTCGCGCGCAATGCGCAGCGAGTCCGACAACCCCAACTGGCGTTCCCGGTCCAATCGCTCGCGCAGCGACCGGCCTTCCATGCTCGGCATCACATAAAACAGCAGGCCGTCGGCTTCGCCCGAGTCGAATACCGGAAGGATGTGCGGATGCGTGAGACCGGCGGCGAGCTTGATTTCTCGAAGGAATCGGTCCGCGCCGATTTCCGCCGAGATCTCCGGCCGCAGGACCTTGAGCGCAACCTGTCGATCGTGTCGGAGATCGTGCGCCAGAAAGACGACGGCCATTCCGCCCTGACCAAGCTCGCGATCGAGCGAGTAGCGGGTCGAGAGGCCCTTTGCGAGGCGAGACTGGAGTTCAAACATGGGGAGAAAAAAGATGCAGCCGCGGCCTCTCGTGCGCGAGGGCAGATCGACAACCTGACCGAATCCGCATCGTGGCGCGAGCGATCGTGACCCGAGTGCGTGCAGCGCGTCATGCAAAACGCAGACGGTCCGCAACGAGAATCTCGAGCAGGAGACGGCGATGATCACGCTCCCCAACTTCAAGAAGCGTCAATCCACCAGTGAAGCGGAGCAGCCGCCGCTCGCAACCACCTACAATCCGAAGTACGACGGCGCGGCCCTCCTGGCCCTCGTCGCGCGCGCCGAGAAGGCGGCGGAGCACCTTCGCAGCCTCGAATCTGTTGCCGACCGTGCGGCAGAGCTCGGCGCGATGGAAGAGCGGATCGCCGGTCTCGAACGCTCCCTCGAGGTCGCCGAGCGAACGTCGGAGCAGCTCAAGGCCGTGGAAGAACGGGCGGGACGACTCGCGTCGGCCCACGAAGAAAGCACCGCAAAGATCAGCGCTGCCGACGCCGAAGTGACCCGCCTCCACGAGTCGAGCGCCGAGCTCCTCGCCAAAATCAATGATGCGAGCGGGATGCGCGAACAGCTGGAGCAATTCCTTGCGATCCAACCACAATTTGCTGCGCTGCGTCGTGAGTCCGAGGCGACCAATTCGCAGCTTCGCGAGCTTGGTGAAAGCCTCGGCCGCCTGCGTGCGGTGCATGACGACGCGCTGCACGCGCAGAAGCATGCGGTGTCGCGTCTCGAGGGTGTGGAGCAGCGATCGCAGGCGGCGGTGAGCAAGGTGGAGGCGGTCGAGCGTCGTGCCGCGACGGCCCAGGAAGCGCTCGACGCGCTGCTCCGGATCGCCGGCGGCATTCCCGACGCCCAGCATCAACTGGGCGTGCTCAAGGCGATCGCCGAGCAGGTAGCGCAGAAGACTGCCGTGCTCGAGCAGCAGCGCGAAGCCGTGGATCGCGCCGAGGCGCAGACGACTGAAGTATTGTCGTTGCGCCCGCAACTCGAGGGCGCAATTCGCCGTCAGGAGGAACAGGCGCAGGCCGTGTCGGCGCTCGAGGCCAAGCTCGCAGGTGTGCAGTCGCTGCACACTACGGTCCTGGCGCGCGCCGAGGAGATTTCGGCCCAGCAGCGCACGCTCGAGGAAGCCGAGCAGGCGGCGCAGCAGTCGCTGGTGAGCATGCGGGAGGAGATGAAATCGAGCGCCGAGCGATTCGAGCTCGAGAACAGGAGCCTCGACGCGGTGAGCGAGCGCATTGTCGAGTTGCGCGGGGCGCTCAAGGATTGTGAGTCGAGGTTGTCGACCCTCGATGCAACCGGCCGCACTCTGGCCGAGACCGAAGCGCGGTCGCGAGGCCTGGCGGACCAGGTGGGCGATCTGGCCGAGGACATCCAGCGCATCACGGGCCAGGCGGATCGCCTGCGTGCGGTGCGGGACGACGTCGGCGGCCTGGAGACCGCGCTGAGCGAGATGACGCAGCGGATGGAGCGGGCCGAGGCGCTCAGACCGCAGGTGGAGTCGATCTTCCGCGATCTGGCGACGCTCAACGGGACGCACGAGTCGATCCGGGATGGGCTGGAGCAGGTGCGTCTCTCGTACGAGGAGATGACGCGGTTGCGTGAGCGCCAGGCGCAGACCGACCAGTGGCTTGCGGACGCTGACGTGAAACTGCGCGCGACGCGCGAGATGTTGGCGGAGCTCGACCACCTGCGTCCGAGCACGGAGGCACTGCGGGACAAGCTGGCGCAGATCACGTCGTCGATGGATGCGCTCGAGGCGCGCGGCACGGTCATGGATGCGATGCAGCGCAAGTTAGGCGAGATCGATGCCGCGTTGGCGCAGGCGCAGGATCGCGGGAACGGGTTGCAGTCGCGCATGGAAGCGGCGGAGACGCGGTTCGGCGATCTGCTCCGCCAGGCGGCCGAGGCGCGCCGCGTGGCGCAAACCATCGGCTCGGTGACGGCATCGGTGGAAGCGGCCGATCGGCGCATGACGTCGGTCGGCGCCGTGGCCGATGCGTTAGGCGAACGCGCGGCGGCGTTCGCCGGCCTCGAGGACCGGCTGCGGGTGTTCACGCAGGAGTTCGAGCAGCGCCAGAGCGCGCTGGACGCCGCGTCGGCGAACCTGGCACAGGTGTCGGCGCTCCGGCGCGAGGCGGCCGACGCGATGCAGCAGCTGGATGAGCTCTCGCGCACGATCGGCGGCCAGTTAGGCGACGCGCAGCAGCGCACCAGTACGCTGTCGCAGCTGCTCGAGGAGCTCGAGGCCCGGGTCGGATCGTTAGGCCAGGTGGAAAAGCGCATGGGAAACTTCGAGGCGCTGCTCTCCACCTGGGACGCCGCGCAACGCGAAGCCGCGCTCGGCATGGAGCAGATCGGCAGCAAGCAGGCGACCATCGACGCGGTGAGTGCGCAGGTCAAGCACCTGTTCGAGGTGGCGGAGCGCACGGCCGAGCTGGTCCGCTCGATTTCCGCCGAGCGGCGCGAGATCGAAGACGCCGGCGCCACGCTCGAGCGAACCCGCGAACAACTCGCCGCGGCGGCGGACGGCATGCGCGTATTCTCGGATCGCAAATGGCAGGTGGAGGACATCGAGCGCCGTCTCGCCCGAGCCGATGCGCTGGCGCGCGACATTCGGTCGTCCACCGAAGCGCTCGCGGCGCAGCGCTCGGTGGTCGACCGCGCGCTCGATGGATCCGCGGCGCTGGCCGTGCAGATGAAGCAAGCCGACGCGGTGATGGAGGCCCTCCGCCAGGAGTGCGCCGCCGCCGCCCGCTTGCGCTCGGCCATGGACGAAGCGCGCGGCGAGTAGCGGCGCACAGGGGCTCGATGCACGACGGCCGGGGCGACATGCCCCGGCCGTTTGCGTTAGGCGCCTCGCGGCGCGGCGCTGTTGGTGTCCCCCGGCACCGCGGTATCGGGTGGCGGTGGCGGCGGCGGCTGGTACGAGCTGTCGGGCGCCGTGCCACTGTCGGGCGGTGGCGGCCGATGCGTGCTGTCCGGCACGGTGCCGGTATCGGGCGGCTGCGCCGGCTGATTCACCGCCGTGTCCACGATCGCAACCTCGGCGGAGTCGTTCACGCCATCTGCGCTGGCGAAAATCGCGACCACGCCAAGTCCAACACCGTGCACAAGGCCAGTGTCGCTGACGGTCGCGATGTGATCATCCGATGAGCGCCACGTGATCTTGACCGCCATCGGTGTGCCGTTCGTATCGTAAAGGGTTGCGTGAAACGCGAGATAGTTGTGCAGTTGCAGCGACGCCGCCTGTGGCGTGATGGTGAGCCACCGAACGTGCCCGGTGCTCCCGTGCGAGCTGGTGTCGCCGGTCGTCGTGCCGGACGAATCGTTGCCGTCGGTCCCGCCGCTGGTCGACACCGCTTTTGTCGGCGACGCAACGGAGTCGCTGCCGCAGGCCACGGCCGCCACGACGGCGACGGCGGCGGCGAACGTTCCTACCCAGACCATTCGATGCATCGCTCGGCCTCCTGAGCACTGTGTTGGAATGACGTCTCCGGCCGGTGATACCTCCGGTCCTGCACTGACGTCACGCGCCCGATGGCTGCGCGTCGGGAGGCGGCGAGGGAGGATGTGGCGCGCCGGGCGCGCCGAGCTGCTGCACGTTGGTGCGCACGCGAGTCGTGACGGCTGCTTCGGGTGTTTGGCCGTCGCGGATGTCCGCTTCGACTTCGCTGCGCAGCGTCACGAACCGCGACTCGGGCGCGCCGAGCCGCAGGAGCTGTTCGATGGATTGCGACGCAAGGGCGGGCGGGACGCCTTTGGCGACGAAGTCGACGAGCGTGACCAGCGCGGTAGCCAGGGCGGGCGCGCCCGCGGGCGCAGCGCCGGCTTCGCCTAACGAATGGAGCGCGGCGGGCGTGACACCGGCGCGCAGCGCGCTGGCGCCCGCGTCGAGCAGCGACGCATCGGCGACGGGCCCCAGCGCGGCGCGCGCCTGTCCTAACGCACCGGACAGCGAGCGCACGGCGTCCACGATGCGCGCGTCGTCCGCGCCTTTGAGCACGCCCTCGGCCGCCTTGGCCGCGAGCGGCGCCGTGGGCAGGCCGGCGGCGCGCGCCGAGTCCATCAGTGCCGTGATCTGCGCTCGGGCGGCGGCGCCGAGGCGAGCGGGGAGGGCCGGCTCCGCCGTCTGTGCCGGCAGGCCGCCCGCAGCGCAACCCGCGATGCCTAACGCGAGAGCGACTTGGCGCGCCCGTCGGATGAGTATGCCGGTCACGACCCACCTACCAGCACGACGGAGTTCGGCACGCCGAAATCGTCGGCGCCGGATTCGGCCGCCGACGAGTCGCGCGCCAGGCGCCCGTCGACGACGAACGCGTACGCATACCGGCCCGGCGTGAGACCCACGTCCACTTCCCACGTGCGGCCATCCGGCATCCGGTGCAGCGGCAACCCCGAGGGGTTCCAGCCGTTGAAGTCGCCGACGATGGACACGTGCACCGCGCCCGGCGCCTCTACCGAGAAGCGCACCGGCAGCGTCGACGGTCGGACGATACCGTTTTCCGCCGCGACGATGTCGCCGGCGCGGTCCGGCCGGATGCCTAACGATAGGGACGCGATCGCCGCGCCGGCGATCATGCACGCCGCGCACGCCGCCACCGCAACCCACGGGCGCACGGTCCACCCGCGGGAGGGGCCGGCTTCCGCCGCCCGCACCACCGCGTCACGCCACGCCTCACGCGGGACCGGTTCGTCCCGCAGGAGCCGCGTCGCGCGCTCCAACGCCCCCGTCAGCTCATCGTCGTCGCGTTGCTCACTCATAGCCATCCTCTCGAAGCAGCACTTGCAATCGATCGCATGCGCGCCGGACCCGCATCTTGAGCGCCGACACGCCGGCGCCGGTGATCGCCGCCATCTCGTCGTAACTCAACATCTCGACGTGCTTCAGCACGAACGCTTCCCGCTGCGCCGGATCGAGCTGGGCCAGCGCGCGCTCGATCGTGTCGCGCAGCTCGGCGTCGCCCTCGTCTCGCCCAACGGCCCGCTCCACGGCGGCGCCGTCGATGACCACACGCGACGTCCGCCGATGGCGATGCAACAGCGCGGTCCGACACCGGTTCGCGAGGATGCTCATGACCCAGGTGCGAAAACGCATCTGCTCGTCGTAGCGCGCCAGCGCACGATGCGCGCGCACGAACGCTTCCTGCGTCACGTCTTCCGCGTCCTCGCGACTGCCTAACATACGACTCGCAAAGCGGAGACACGCCGGTGCATGACGGTCCACCAGCATCCCGAACGCCGCGGGGTCGCCTGCGAGGACCGCGCGAACGAGCATCGCATCCGTCATCTCCACCGGGTTACTACCTTCGCACCCGGGCGGCGGTCACGCGTCACCGATCAGCGGACGTCGATGATGCCGGTCGTGCCGCCGAAGTCGTCCGGCACGGCGGGGATGCCGGGCGGCGCAAACCACGCACCGCCGTTCACGCGCAGGCTGACGTGGTGCACGCCCGGCTCGAGCGCCATCGTCGCGTGCCAGCGGCCGTGGCCATCCTCTTCGAGGTCCACGGGCGTCCACGCATTGAAGTCGCCGGCGATCTGGACACTCGACGCCTGCGCGGCGCCGTACGTGAACGTGAAGCGGTGATCGCCCGCCGGCTGCACGCTGAGTACTGACGCCGGCGTTGGCGGCGCGATGCGCTCGGTCGGCGCGCCGCGCACGGGCTGCACTCGCACACCGACGCTCACGAACCGCGAGCCGGGGATACCGAGCCCGATGCGTGCCGGCGACGTGCCGGCGGCAACGTCGAGACTGAAGCCGTGGGGCAGATCGATGCTGCCGCCCGCCTGCGCCCACGTCGCGGCAGGGAACGATTGCACCGGCGGCCGGGCGCCGACGAGCGCGCTGAGGCGCATCCGGCCAACCGCCCACTCCGCGCTCGCTTCGAGCTCCGACCAGATCTGCACGCTCGACGGCGTGGATCGATGCCTAACTGTGTCCACCCGGAACGCGCTGCCCCCCGGGACCGAGCTGCCGGGAGACGTGTTGCCCGGATACGGGACTAGGCCGCTGTCGGTGACGAACTCGGTGTCGACCGAAATCTCGAGGCTGCCCGGCTGTCCCGTGAACCGCAGCGCGTGCTCGGCGAGTCCGAGCTTCAAGGTGACCGGACCGATCGAATGCCACGCCGCGGCCTGCAGCGCGAACACCGGCGACAACGAGTCGGCCTCCACCGTGCGCTGGGTGGAGAGGCCGAGCGACGCGCCGCCCGCGGACGTGCCGGCCGACGCCGTCATGCCTAACGACAGGAGCGTGCGCGGCGCCGCCCACGACATGTTGCGCCCCACGCCGCCGGCTGCGCTCAGTTGGACGGCCCCGGTGGTGATCGGCACCACCGACACTCCGATGTTGGCTCCGGCGGCGTACTGCCCGGCGACGGGCGGCGCCGCGGACACAGCACCCAAGAGACAGACGGCGGCGACCACGGGCATGGCGTGCGAGAGCACCTGCGGCATGGCGACTCCTCCGGTTCGCGCCGAGCTGGAGCAAGCATGGCGCCGACGAACGCTACGGGCAAGCACGCGACGCCTCCGGGCCGCTCGCGCACCCGCGCGGATGTACTACCCCCGCACCAGGTCCCGACGTCACATCGCGAACTGCGGCCGGGATGGTCCTCGTGCCTCCAGACGCGACCCGCGCAGCGAACCCCCGCCTGGTACGCTCAATGGTTTCCACTATCCGCGGTGACGGCGATGGGTTCCGCGGCCGCGTCGGAACCCGACGTCGGCGACCGCCGCCTTCCCCCAGGCTCACGGTCCGAAGGCGGCTTCACCGCGGCCAGCGGCATGCTCGGCCTGGACCCGGGCCGGCCGGGACGCCCGCCTAACGAACCCGGGTGAACACCGCGTTGAGCGGCACGTGCGCGCCGGCAAAGCCGCCCGACATTCCGGTCAACGTCAATCCCGACGAATCGGCGCGCGCCTGCACCGACTGCACGAACGCGCGCGTCACGAAGTCGTCGGGCTCGAGCGCAATCTGTCCCCCTTGCACCGTGTACCGACCGGACCCGGTGATCACGTGCGGGTCGGGTCCCGGCGAAAGGCCGGGGATCGGAAAGGGAAGGGACGGCGCTTTCGTCCACCGCACCGTCACCTTGTCGGTGTACGAGCTGTCCGCGGCGAGCATGATGCGCGCGCTGTCGACGCTCCCGGCGACGACGGAACCGGCGAGCAGGAATTGAAATGGGATGGGCGGCCGAGCCGACGCAGCGCGCGAGAGAACGTAGGCGCCGGTCGGCAGCGCAGCCGGGCGAACCGCCCAACGAGCGGTGGCCGCTGTGGCGGCGAGGCACAGCGCGACAGGTGCGATGGCGAATCGAAGGCGCATGTCCGGGGTCCGTGGTCTGAGCACCTCCAAGATACACGCGCGGCGGTCCCGGGTTCACGGGACAGGCCCGTCGCCGGCGGACGCGGCCACTCGCGTCGGCGGCCTCCCCTTGACGTTCTGGGCAAGCGATCACATACTCGACCGTCACCTAGACGCTCTAATGGAGATGGCCGACATGGCCGCTGCTTCCGTCGCGCTGTTGCAGGGCACCCTCGACGTGATCGTGCTCAAGACGCTGAGCTGGGGGCCGATGCACGGCTTCGGCATCGCGCGATGGATCCAGCAGACGACCGATGATGCGCTGCGGGTGGAAGAGGGCTCGTTGTATCCGGCCCTCTACCGCATGGAGAACCGGGGCTGGGTGCGGTCGCAGTGGCGCATCACCGACAACAAGCGCCGCGCCAAGTACTATAGCCTGACCCCGGCTGGACGGCGCCAGCTCGAGGCGCAGCGCAGCAGCTGGTCGGCCTTCTCCGCGGCCATGGGACGCATCATGGACGCCACGAGCCAACCCGCCTAACGCTTCGATGTCCATGCCCAACGACGAGCCGCGGTGGCGGCGCTATCTGCGGTTCTGGCGGTCGGACCCGGCTGCCGACGTCGACGACGAGCTGCGATTCCACCTTGAGTCGCGCGTCGCCGAGAATCTGGCGGCGGGCATGTCGGCGGATGAGGCCCGCCGCGCGGCGGCGGAGCGGTTTGGCGACGTCCACGCGGTCGAACGCTCGTTGGCGTCGCTCACGCGCGAGCGTGAAACGGTCGAGCGGCGTCTGGCCTGGGGGCAGGTGATCGGCCAGGATCTCCGCTACGCCGTCCGGCAGATGGCGCGCAACCCGGCGTTCACCGCCGTCGCGGTGCTCACGCTGGCGTTAGGCATCGGCGCCAATACGGCGATTTTCAGCGCCGTCTACAGCGTGCTGCTGCGGCCGCTGCCGTACGCGCACGCTGGCCGGCTCGTCGAGCTCCGCGAAGGCGCGCAGGGCGGCGGCTCGATGAACGTCACCGCCGGGAATTACGAGGTGTGGCGGCAGCGCGCGCCGCGGTTCGCGGCGTTAGGCGCGTACTGGTACGGAGCGTACACGCTCACCGGGATCGGGGCGCCGCAGCGGCTCTTTGGCCTCGAGGCGTCGGCGGACTACTGGCGGGCGCTCTACATTCCCCCGGCCCTCGGCCGCTACTTCGGTCCGGCCGCGGACCTACCGGGCGCGCCGCACGTCGTCGTCCTGTCGCACGCGCTGTGGACCACCACCTTCGCCTCGGATCCGCACATCGTTGGGCGGATGATCACGCTCAACGGCGACCCCTACACCGTGGTCGGCGTGGCGCCGGCGGCGTACGCATTGCGCACGACGGCCCCCGAGATCTGGGTGCCGCTCGCGCTGACGCCGGCGCAGCGCGATGAGCATGCGGATCACGAGCTGACCGTCGTCGGCCTCGTACGCGACGGGGTCCCGGTCTCGGATGCCGTGCGCGATCTGACGGCAGTGCAGCACGAGCTCGCGCACGAGTATCCGCGCGGCGGCATCGATGGCAGCATCGTCGCGACCCCGCTCCGCGACAGCGTCGTCGGCGCCGTGCGGCCCTTGATGCTCGTGCTGTTCGGCGCCGTCGGCCTGGTGCTCCTCATCGCCTGCGGCAACGTGATGAATCTGCTGCTGGCGCGGGCGGCCGTCCGCCGGAAGGAAGTGGCCATCCGGAGCGCGCTCGGCGCGGCGCGCAGGCGCCTCATGATGCAGCTGCTCACCGAAAGCGTGCTGCTCGCCGGGTTAGGCGGAGTCGTGGGCATCGCCGTCGCGGCGCTCGGCTTGCACGCGCTCCTGCGCGCGAGCCCGCAAGGCATCCCGAGGTTGTTCGAGGCGACGCTCAACGCTCCAGTGCTTGTCTTCGCCGCGCTCGTCGCGCTGCTCTGCGGCATCGTCTTCGGCGTTTGGCCCGCGCTCCGCGCGACGCGCCTCGACCTCCAGCAAGCGCTCCGCGAGGGATCGCGCGACTCGACGTCGGCCGTGCGCGGATCGATGCGCACCGTGCTCGTCATCGCCGAAGTCGCGCTGTCGCTCGTGCTGCTCGTGGGCGCGGGACTGCTGGTGCGCAGCGCGTTCGCGCTGCAGCACGTCGCGCCGGGATTCGATCCGCGGGGACTGCTCACGGCCCAGGTCGCGCTGCCGGCAGCGCGCTATCCGACGGACAGCTCGACGATGGAAGCCTTCGAGCGGATCCGAGAGGCGGTGCAGGCGATTCCCGGCGCGTCGTCGGTCGCGCTCGTGTCGCGAATTCCGATTGTCGGGCTTGGCATGGATTGCCCCGTCTGGCGCGAGGGCAGCAACACGAACATCGAAAGCGGAGTCGACGCGAACGGCCGCAGCGCGACCGGGAATTATTTCTCGACGATGCGCACGCCGCTGCTTCGCGGACGCACGTTCGACGCCTCCGATCTGGCGGGATCGGCTCCCGTCGTCGTGATCAATGAAACGTTGGCGCATTGGCTCTACGGAAGCGCCGATCCGGTTGGCCGACGCCTCGCGCACTGCTCGGGCGGCAACCCGAAATGGCGCGAGATCGTCGGCGTCGTGGCCGACATGCGCGCGAGCGGACTCGCGGAAGCTCCGCCCAACGAAGTGTATTACCCGACCACCCAGATGCGGCTGTCGGCGATGAGCCTGGTGATTCGTGCCGCGGTGCCGCCGGCGTCGCTGGCGCCGGCCGTGCGCAGCGCGGTGGCCGGCGTCGACCCGGAGCTCGCCGTGTCGGGCGTCTCGACGATGGAGGAGATCATCGCGCGTTCGATGGCCACATCCCGATTCACGACCATGCTGCTCGGCCTGCTCGGCCTAACTGGGTTGGTGTTGGCGGCCGTGGGCATCTACGGCGTCATCGCGTACTTCGTGAGCCAGCGGGCGCACGAGATCGGCGTCCGCATGGCGTTGGGCGCGACGCGGCGCGGGGTGTCGCTCATGGTCCTCCGCCAGGGCGTGGCGCTGGCAGCAGCCGGGGTCGCCATCGGCCTCGTGGCATCGGTCGCCGCCACGCACGCGCTCGCCGGCATGATCTACGGCGTGAGCACGCACGACCCGGCCACGTTCCTCGGCGTGGCCGCGGTGCTGCTCCTGGTTGCCGCCCTGGCCAGCCTCGTGCCCGCGCACCGCGCCACCCGGCTCGACCCGCTCGACGCCCTCCGCGGCGGTTAGTCCGTTAGGCGCCCGGCGCGCCGGCGGCGCTCGAGCAGCCACGTCTTCCACCACGGCGTCGCAGTCGGATCCACCACGCGCACGTGCACCGAGCCCGCGAACGCGGTGCCGCTGATCCGGACCAGCGGCGCATCCGGCGACGCGAGCGACCCCGCCGAGGTCTTGATCTCGAACTCGCCCATGTTCGGGTTGCCCTCGCACACGACCCGAATCGTGTGCGGCACCACGATCTTCACCTCCCCGAGCACGCACAAGATCTCGATCGATGACACACCGGGCGCGAGCGCGACCTGCGTCAGATCCAGGTCCACCTGTCCCATGAACGACGCCACACGCGTCACCCGGGGCAGCTCCCACCGCCCGCACCGCGAAATGTGCGACATGACCGCGGACAGGCCCGACCGCGCCGGCACGCGATCGTCGGCGACGAGCACGGGACCCGCGGGCGCCTCCGCACCGGCAGCCGGCGCGGCCGCCATGATGCCTAACGGAAGGATGCGGCTCGGCGCTCCCCGCATGTCAGTGCGGCGTGGTGACGCGCGCCGCGGGTCGCGGCAAGGCCGTCGGATCGGCGGGACGCTGCGAGAAAACGTTGACCATGAATCGCTGTGACTCCGTCACACGCTCCACTTCGATCGCGGTGGATTCGACGATCTGCTCGATCCGCGACAACCGCGCCTCGAGCGCCGTGGTGTCCGGCGCCGGCGCCGTCGGCCGCTTGCGGCCCAAAAACGCAGTCACGACACGCGTGAACGCGATCAAGCAGCCGAGGCCAAACAAAAACGTGAGCAGGTCGGTCAACATGCTTTCAGTCATCGCCGGTCCTCCACCGCCGGAAGTTGTGCCAGGGCGCCATCCCGGCGCTCGGCCAGGAGACGCGCCGTAAATCGCTGCGCCTCACTCACGCGTTCGACCTCCACCGCGACGCTCTCCAATGACTGCTCGATGCGATCGAGCCGCGACACCATGCCGCTCGTGTCCACCGAGCCGCTCTTGAGCTTCGCCCGTGCGCGCGCCGACAACGCTGCGGCGATCATGCAGACCGACACGCCGAAGGTGATCACCGCAACACAGACCACCGTCATGATCTGCTCGCCGTTCATGTGGCCTCCTCGGATGGTCAAGCCCAAGATCCCCTACGCGGCATCACCGCGCCAGGTGTCAATGTCCGGTGAGCGTCGAGCGGCGCGTGCCCCACAGAACGATTGCGAGACGGCGCGCCGCGGTCCAAAATGAGTCGCCCGCGGTCTACATCCATTCACGATCTTGGAGCCCTTGGTGCGCGCAAATCGCTTGTCCGTTGCTGCCGTGTTCGCTCGTGCTGCCGCTCGTTTTGCGGCCACGCTCGCGGCGCTTTCAATGGCCGCGCTCAGTCTGCCGGCGCAGTCGAGGCCGTCGCCGGTCGTCGACCCCGCTGCCACCGTGCGGTCCGGCCGCCCGCTGCCCGGTCCCGTGTTCGAGTCGGCGGCATTCAGCCGGGCCGTGGCGCGCGGCACGCGCACGCGCACCGGCGAGCCGGGTGCATCGAACTGGGTGCAGCACGCGCGGTATCGCATCGACGCCTCGCTCGATCCCTCCGCCTCGCGCCTAACGGGACGCGAGTCGGTGGTCTATCTGAATCGCTCGCCCGACACGCTGCGGGCGCTTGCCGTGTATCTGCGTCAGAACGTGTTTGCCCCGGGCAGCCCGCGACGCGGCAGGCTGCCGATCACCGGCGGGGTGACGCTCTCGCGCGTCGCCGTGTCGGGTCGCGCGCTCACCGCCTCATCGGACAAAACGCGGCCCGGCTATGCGGTCGATGGCACCGTGATGTGGATCCGACTGCCCGCTCCCGTGCTTCCGGGCGACAGCGCGCACCTCGCGTTCGCGTGGTCGTATTCGCCGGCGCCGACGCCGTCCGACGGCCGTGAGGGACGCGATGGCCACGTGTTCTACATGGGCTACTGGTATCCGCAGCTCGCCGTGTACGACGATGTGAATGGCTGGGTCACCGATCCGTATCTCAGCGGCGCCGAATTCTACATGGACCCGGCCGATTACGACGTGCGCCTAACGGTACCGCACGGTTGGGTGGTGGGCGCGACCGGCCTGCTGGCGGATTCATCGGTCTATTCGGCGCGGACGCGCGCCCGGTTGGCCGAGGCGCGGCACACAGGACGGGTGGTCCGCGTGCTCACGCCGGGCGCCGACGCGGCCGCGGCGTTGGCGCCGGGCACGGGCCGCGCGACGTGGCACTACACGGCGCGCGACGTTCGCGATTTTGCATGGGGCACGAGCGACCAGTACGCGTGGGACGCGACCCGCGCCCTGGTTCCGCACGACAGCGGCGCGCCGCCCGACACGGTCGCCATCAACAGCTTCTTCCGTCTCACGCCCAAGGCCGCCGCCTGGTCGTTAGGCGGAGCGCGCTTCACGCGCGACGCGATCGAGCAATTGTCGGCCTGGCTCTGGCCCTATCCCTGGCCGCAGATGACGTCCATGGAAGGCGTGATCCAGGGCGGCGGCATGGAATACCCGATGATGACGCTCATGCAGTCGTGGGCCGACACGTTGTCGCTCGCGGGCGACCTGATGCACGAGACCGGGCACATGTGGTTCCCGATGCAGGTCGGATCGAACGAGACCCGGCACCCGTGGATGGACGAGGGCCTCACGCAATTCGACGTCGCGCAGTGCATGCGCGTGCTGTACGGGGAACCGCGCCAGGGCGGCCGGCCTAACGATTCCGAGCCCGGCCAGCGCAGCCTCTATCTCGGCGCGCTGCGGAACGGTCTCGACCAACCGCTCATGCGCTGGGGCGACCTCTCCGACAACGACCTCTACGTCATCAACTACTACGACAAGACCGCACAGGTGCTCGCCGCTCTGCGCGCCGTGATGGGCGCCGACAAGTTCCACCAGGCGCTCCGCGAGTACGGCCATCGGTGGATCGATCGGCATCCCTACCCGGTCGACTTCTTCAATACGTTCGACAATGTGGCCGGACGCGATCTGTCGTGGTTCTGGGTCACGTGGTTCTATCGGGCGTGGCCGCTCGATCAGGCCATCGCTTCAGTCACGCCCGATGGCGACTCGGTCGCGATCACGATCGAGGATCGCGGGTTGGCGCCCATGCCCGTTCCGTTAGTCGTGACGCGGGCCGGCAATGCCACCCAGCGGATCGACGTGCCGGTGGACGTCTGGCTGCACGGCGCGCGCACGTACGTCGTGCACGTGTCGCGCGAGCCGGCGATCACGCGCGTCCAGATCGACCCGCACGGCGAATTTCCCGAACTCGATGAGACGCATCTCGTGTGGACGGCGGCGCCGTAACCCCGGCGCGTTCACTCGTCGCGCAGGGCGATGGTCGGATCGAGCGCGGCGGCGCGTCGGGCGGGCAGCCACGCCGCCGCGGTCGCCACCAGCAGGAACACGATCGAAATCGCGATGTAGGTGGCGGGATCCGTTGGGCGGACGCCCACGAGCATCGTTGACATCGCGCGCGTGAGCAGGACCGCGGCCACCAGGCCGAACACAATGCCGATCGCGCTCAGGCGCACGCCCTGCGCGATGACCAACGCAAAGATGCTCTGGCTCGGCGCGCCGAACGCCATGCGCATGCCGATTTCCGCGGTGCGTTGGCGCACGACCGTGGACAACACGCCGTACAAGCCGACCGCGGCCAGGATGATGGCAATGCCGGCGAACGTGCCGATCAGGGCTAACGCAAACTTCGTGGGCGCCTCGGCCTCGTCGACGAAGCGCTGCATCGGCTGGAGCTCGGCGATCGACATCGTCGGGTCGAAGTCGTGTACGGTCGCGCGCACGAGGGGGGCGAGCGCCGCCGGGTCGCCGGTCGTGCGCAGGACCCAACGGGCGACGGCGCCCGACCCGACCTCGCCATCGCTCAGGAACAGCACCTCGCGACCCTCCGTCGCCAGCGATTCGTCGCGCTCGTGCGCAACCACGCCGATCACCGTGTACCACAACGGCACGTCCGTCACGATGCGCGCCAGCAAACGCTGCCCCACGGCATTCTGCCCGGGGAACGCGAGGGCGGCGAGCTTGTCATCGATGATGATGGTCTTGGCGGCGGTGTCGTCGTCCACTTCCGAGAAATCGCGTCCGGCGATGAGACGCGTCCGCATGGTCGCGAAATAGCCGGGAATCACGACGTGGACGTTCGCCTGCCTGAATTTGGCGGCATCGGTGAGCGCTTCGGCCGTGCCCCATCGCGCGTTGCCGATGTTGCCCTCGAGCGGCAGTTGCGAGACGGCGGTCGCCGATTGCACGCCGGGAATGGCGCGCAGCCGGTCGGCGAACGTTCTGACGAAGGTGGCGCGCTGCCGTGCCGCGTTAGGCCCGACCGGTGTTGGGCGGGTCGGGGTCGCGAAAAAGGTCAGCAGCCCGCCGGAATCGAAACCGGGATTCGTTTGCTCGAGCGCCACAAACGAACGGACCATGAGGCCGCACCCGATGAGCAGCACGAGCGACAGCGCCACCTCGGCCACGACGACGCCGTTGCGCATGAGCGCGCCGGCGCGCTGTCCCGTGGTGCGGCCGCTCGCGCGGAGCACGTCCATCAAATCGGGCCGCGACGCGCGGAGCGCCGGGACCGTGCCGAACACCAGCACCGAGAGGAGCCCCGCCACCACCGTGAAGCCGAGCACGGGCGGGTCGATCCGGATGGCGTCGAGGCGCGGCAGGCCGGCCGGCGCCAGGCGGACGAGCACCGTGATGCCTAACGCAGCCGCCCAGAGGCCCACCAGCGCGCCGCTGCCGCCCAGGAGCAGGCTTTCGAGCATCATCTGCCGCACCAGCCGGACGCGCGATCCGCCTAACGCTGAGCGGATCGCCAGCTCGCGCTCGCGGCTCGACGCGCGCACGAGGAGCAGATTGGCGACGTTGGCGCACGCGATGAGCAGCACGAACGCCACCGCGCCCATCAGCGCGAGGATCGCCGGGCGCTCACCCGACACCAGGTCGGCGTGCATCGGCTCCACGCGCATGGCGAGGCCGGCCGTGTTGAAGATCGCGAACTGCGCGCGCAGGTTGGCGGCGAAGGCGTCCATCTCCTGTCGCGCCTGGGCGAGCGTCGCGCCGGGCGCGAGACGGCCCACCACCCGCAGGAACACGTTGATGCGCGACGCCGCCGAATTGTCCCCAAAGTCGATGCGCTGCGCCACGTACACGTCCGGTGTGCGCTCGATGCCCGCGGCAGGCGTGAACAGGAGCTCCGATCCCGGCTGCGCCACGCCGACCACCTGCGCCTTGAGCCCACCCAGCTCCACACTCTTCCCGATGACGCTGGCGTCGCCGCCGTAGCGGCGCTTCCAGAACTCGTACGACAGGATCATCATCGCCGGCAGCGGCGGCCCCTGGGACGCGGCCTGGCCAGCGGTGGCGCCGTTAGGCGGCTGCGCCTGCGGCGTCGCATCCGCGTCCACGAAATCCCGGCCCATCACCACGCGTATCCCGAGCACCGAGAACAGGTTCGTCGTCACGAAGGCCGCCGGTACCTGCTCCGTCTCGTATCCGTCGCCGCCAACCGGAATCTTGGACATGCTCACGCCCGCCAGGGCGGAAAACGTCTTGGTGGTCGCACGGAGGTCGCGGAAATTGGCTGGCGACATCGGAAAGTTGGTCACGTTCCGATTGCGCATGTCGCCCCAGATGATCGCCAGCCGATCCGGCTGCGTGTACGGCAGCGGGCGCAGCAGTACGGCGTTCACCACCGAAAAGATCGCTGTGCTCGCGCCAATGCCGAGTGCTAACGTGACGATCGCCGTGAGCGCGAATGCTGGGTTCTTGCGCAGCATGCGGAACGCAACGCGCGTGTCCTTCAACAACGAGTCCATGCTGATCCTCGGTGCGCTTGGCGATGGGTGGGGCGATCCGCGAGAAACCGCGGCAGATCGCCGGGAGTCGCGTTACACGATGCGCGCCAGACGCACGGGCCCGCAACGCGTTGCGCCGCACAATCTTCGCACGTAGGCTTGTTCTTCGGCTGACCGATTTCGGGATTTGCCATGCCGAAACCGGACGCCTTGCAGCACGCGGTCGCCGGTCGGCCCGCCTCTTGCCTTCCGCACTCCCGCCATCACCGCGCCTCCGTAAGGCATCATTCCCTCAAATGCCGGGCTCCCTGTCGGTTTCCGCCGTCCAATGCCGGACGACGACCACATCAGCGCGCGTGTCTGCCGTCGTCGACGGCGCCGAGGTCTGGTTCGAGTCCGACGACGTGCCGCTGCGCCCGTCGGTCGAGGCGTTCGTGGCGGCGTTTCTCATTCCGTCTGCCTCACGCGGGTTGCGGCTCGACACGACAGGCGCGGTCGACGCGGCCTTCGCCGAATCGCTGCGCAAGGTCCTTGACATCACGCATCGCTGGTGGGGGTACGACCGCGTGTTGCCGCGCGTCGACACGATGCGTGTCGAGGCGAATCCGCACCGGCCGGCGGCGGGCCGGACGGCGCTCTGCTTTGGCGGCGGCGTGGATTCGTTCTACACGCTGCTGGCGTCGGGCCGCCGCGTGGACGACCTCGTGTTCGTCCATGGGTTCGACATGCCGCTCACCGACGTCGCGCGGGCGACCGCGGTGGAGCAGAACCTGCGCGACATTGCCGGTGTGTTAGGCGCGCGCGCCATCGTGGTGCGGACCAATCTCCGCACGGTCCCGGCGTTTCGGGTTGCTTCGTGGGACCGCACACACGGCGGCGCGCTCGCCGCCATCGGCCACCTGCTTGCCGACGAGTCGGCCACGATGCTCATCTCGGCGTCGTTCTACCACGGCGGCTGGCATCCCTGGGGTTCGGCCTGGCAGCTCGACCCGCTGTGGAGCGGGAACGGGCTGACGATCGAGCACGTGGGCGGCGAGCTCAGTCGTGGAGACAAACTGCGCGTGCTGCGGGATGAGCCGCTCGTGCGCCGCTTCCTGCGCGTCTGTTGGGCGAACCGGCCGGACCAGCTCAACTGTTCGCGCTGTGAAAAGTGCATCCGGAACCAGGTGGTGTTGGCCGGGTTAGGCGTGCTCGAGCACTTCCGCACGTTCGAGCCGCCGGCGACGCTGGCGGCGCGCATCGCCGAGGTCCCGCGGATCAAAGACCCGCTCGTGTTCGAGCGCTACGAGCGCGCGCTCGCCATGGGCCTGCGGCCGGACGTCGCCGCCGCCGTGCGGGCGCTCCTCGCCCGCAGCAAGCGCGCGCTCTGGCGGGACCGCGCGCGACACGCCCGCGAGTACGCGGCCGCCGTCATCCGCCGGCTGCTGCGCCGCCGGCTCGAATCGTCCCGTTAGGCAGGCGGCGCGGCCGCCGGCGACCCGAACGTCCACCGCGCAAAGAGCGCGAACAGCACTATCGTCGCCATCGCCCACCCGAGCGTGCCGAGCAGCACGCCCGCCATCCCGGCGGCCATGAGCCCCATAACCCCCAGCGTCAGCACGACGAACGTGCGCGATTGGACCAGACGCTGCGACAGCGAATCCGATGCCGGGTTCGGCTGGAGCCCCGGCACGAGCTGCCGCAGGAAGGTGGACTGCTTGCGCGATTGCTGCTTCTGCTGCTGCGCCGCCTGCGTCATGAGCGCGTCGAACGAACTGCCCCGGACGCTCGACGTATGGATGATGAAGGTCGCGAGGAACACGACACCCGTCGCGACCACCGATCCCACCCACCCGACGCTGCGCGTGTACGGTCGCCGGCGCAGCCGCTGCACGAGCCAGGTGATGCCCACGCCCACGACGCCCAGGAGTGCGAGATGCGCCGCCAACAGGCAGATCGTGAGCAGGAAGGCGCCGCCGAGTCCTGCGAGGAGCCGGAGGGTGACCGGGACCTCGGACCGCGCGGGCGCCGACGGCGGTGCGGAACTCGGACCAGCCGCCTCGACCGACAGACCGCGTGCGTTCATCATTATGCGTACCCCGTTCCTTGAGGAGGACGACGTCTGAAGCATTTTCTCGAGCGTGTGGCGGACCGGTTCGGGTTCGCGCTCATTCGCAAGACCGAACCGCCGGTCGCGCACCCTGACCTCGATCCCGAGTTCTTCGCGCTCCACGCGCGGTGTAAACCGTACACGCTCACGTCGATCGAGCGCGTGTACGCTCTGCGGCAGGCGGTCCGGTACGTCGTGCGGCACGGCGTCGCCGGCGACATCGTCGAGTGTGGCGTGTGGCGCGGCGGAAGCATGATGGCCGCGGCGCTCACGCTGCTCGAGTTAGGCGACACGAGCCGCACCCTGTGGCTCTACGACACGTACGAAGGCATGAGCGAGCCCACGGAGCGCGACATCAACCGCGGCAATCGCGCCGCGCGCCGCCGCTGGGAGCGGTCGCAGCAGGACGGCCACAACGCATGGAACTATGCGCCGCTCGACGACGTGCGCCGGAACGTCGAGGCCACCGGCTATCCCGAGTCCAGGCTGCGCTTCGTCAAGGGCAAGGTGGAGGACACGCTCCCCGGCACGATGCCGGAGCGCATCGCGATCCTGCGTCTCGACACGGATTTCTACGAGTCGACGTACCACGAGCTCACGCATTTGTATCCGTTGCTGGCGTCTCGAGGGGTCCTGCTCCTGGACGACTATGGGCACTGGCGGGGTGCGCGCGATGCTGTCGATCGTTATCTGGCGGAACACGACCCGCCGATTTTGCTGGACCGCATCGACTACTCGGGGCGGCTCGCGGTCAAACCGTGACGACGGATCTCCGTTAGGCGCTGGCGTCTCGGATGTGACACGTGAAGCCGTCGATGAGCCCGATGAGCTCGGCGAGATCGAAGGGCTTCACGAGATACGGTACGCGGCAGGCGCGAAGCAGGTCGAATGCACGGTCGCTCGTGTCGCCCGTCGTCATGAGCGTCGCCGACCGAAGGTGCGGGTGCAGCGCCGCCGCGAGCTCGAAGAACACGTCGCCGCGCTGGTCGGGAATGCGCAGGTCGACGACCATCGCATGGAAGTGTTCCTTGCCGAGGAGCGACTGCGCGGCCTCCCCCGACTCGGCCGCGCGCGCGTCGTAGCCCGCGCGACGCAGCGCAATCGAGAGCGCGCGGCAAATCGTCGGTTCGTCATCGACGATGAGTACGCGCGGCAGATAGAGGCTTGCCATTATGCGTGGCCTGGCCGCGGGGGACCCGGCGGCGCCTCGCGCTCGATGTGCGACGAGTCGCCGACGGCCAGGCGCATCGCGGCGGGCGGCCGGTACAGCGATCGCACGCAGTGTGTGACGACCTCGGTCGGGGCCATCTGGTTCATCTCGCGCGACGAGCGCACCGAGGTGGTCAATCTCAGATGTCGCGCCAGGATCCGCGGCGCGATGCGAAGCCGCTGCGCCGCGCCTTGCACCGTGATGTCGCCGGAGCGAAGCATCTGATAGGCGCGCAGCACGCGCGCCGTGACGAGCAGCTGCGTGGGCGACGTGAGGCCCGCGTCGGTGACCACGCGGTGCACGTGCCGGCGCGACATGCTGGCGGCCGACGCGAGATCCTCCACCGACGGAAACCGGTGCGGCGCGGCGAAGAGCAGGCGAATGGCGTCGACGAGCGGTGCCGGCAGCCGTTCAATCGGCCGGGCGAGCGCATCGAGCAGCAGGTTGGCCACCGCGTCAGCCGTTAGGCGGAGGATGAGGTCGCGGATGGCGGTGGTGCTGTCGTCGATCCCCGCGAGCAGGAGGCCGCTCAGGCTGCCGCGCATGAGCTGCGGCAGGGGACTGATGCCCGTCGCGGTGAGGCTGGCGTAGACGACGCACGGGATCCAGTCGAAGCGGGTGAGCACGCCGGCCAGGTCGTTCACGCGGCCCGCGCACCGCGGATCTGCGGGATCAATGACGATGAGGTTGACGGGGGCCGCGTCGAGGGTCGTCGTTAGACCGGTCGGCCCGTCGACGGCATCGAGCGCACGCACGGTGAAGGCGGGGGGCGCCGCCAATCGAATGCGCAGCAGCTTCGGGTCCGGCACCAGCGTCACGAGATTCATGCGGCCCACCCGTGCCGTGCGAGATGTCCCGATGGTGTATGGTGTGTCCCCAAAGTGCAGCGCCATGTCACCAAACTGCACTCCGGGTGCGTCGATGTGCTGGTAGCGTGCTCTCGGGTGAGGCACGCGTCGGGGCGCTTCCCGCCGCTCAGCCCGCTCCAGCGTCCAGCACACAGAGGATCCATGCGCCGCCTGACTGCCCGTCTCATTCTCGCCGCCATTGCCCTGGCGTTTGTCGCTTGCACGTCGCCGACTGCTCCCACGCAACCGGGCGCCGACCAGACCATCACCGTCGGTCCGCATTAGACCGCATGTGATGGTGGCGCGCGGCTGAACCGCCGCGCGCCGGCGGTGCGTCGCCACCGGCGGCTCCGCGTGCCGGCGGCGCGGCGTCCACCGTTAGGCGGACGGCGCCTCCAACTCCTCGCGCATCCTGCCTAACGCACGAGCCACCACGGCCGTCTTGGCCGACGCGTCGGCCATCGGCTCCGGACCGAGCGGCGGCGGCGTGCGCAGCTTCGCGATGGCCGCCTCGACGTCGAAGCGCAACTGCGCCAGTCCGTGCCGTGCCGCAACCTCCGCGGCACGTCCGTACTCCATGCGGGCCGTCTCGATCCGCCCGAACTGCCACGCTCCCAACCCCGCGTAATAGTGGTAGTACCCGGCCAGTCGCGGCGGTAAGTCCTCGACCGCGAGCTGCCGGCGGTACTGTTCGAACAACGGCTCCGTCCGGTCCTTTGTCGCCATGTCCATCAAATTGATGAGCGCAGCGCCTCGGACATACGGCTCCTGCGTTGTCGCGATCAGCACGAGACTGGCGTCGCGCGCGGCGCGCCGTACGCCTAACTCAATGAACGCGGCCGCCACGTCGGCCAGCGCGCGGTCGCGCGCCAACGGGTCGCGCAAGCCGCGCAGCGCGCGGAACGCGAACCGCACCGACGCCTCGTACCGCTTGCGCTGGAACGCCACGTGCGCGCGGCCGTGCAACGCCAGCGCCATCTCGTCGGACAACCCCGCCCAGCGCGCATCCTGCGCCGCCCGACGCAAGAGCGCATCGGCCACCGCCAGATTCCCCGACTCCGACAACACCGCCGCGCCGAGACACCGCGCTTTGATCTGCGTCGGCCAGTCCGACACACTCGCCGCTGCGTCCGCAGCCGCACGAAACGCATGCTGCGCGTCTTCCCACCGCGCTTCCTGACGCCGGCACTCGCCTAACCGCATGTACGCCGCCGCGGCGTCGTGTGCCTCGCCGGTGTCCGACGGACTCCGGCACAACCGGACCACCGTCTCGTACACATCGGCGGCCAACGCCCAACGCGACTCGAGCTCGAGGACGCGTCCGTACGCCAGCAGGCGAGGCCGCGCCGTCACCGCCCGGTCGCCGCTGTCGCTCGACAACACGTTCAGCAGGCTCGCCAGCACGCTCGCGATCGCGTCGCCCGCGCCCAACGATTCCAGGCAGCCCCACGCCGCGCGTGTCGCGCGCACATCGTCGACGCGCTGGCCATCGCCCGAAGCCAACAGATAGTCGACGAGGCGCAGACATACCAACCCTGCCGACACCCGCCGCCACTCGGCCGTCGTGTCGTCGCCGAGCTCCGCCAAGTGCTCGAAGAACGCAGCGTGTTGAATCGTGATGTCCCGAATCGGCACTATGGGGTCCGAAATTCGTGTCGCGAACTCGTGGGACCGCGGGAGAATGCCCTCATCGCTGTCGTCGCCTCGGACAGAATGCCTGAGAGATTTGCCGCGGTATCGGATTCTGCGCCTGCGCGGAGGGTCGAGAGCCATGACAGAGTATCGGGAAAAAGCTCCGAACCTGCAATGGTCGCTGAGCGGCCAAGGCCACGCCGGACAAGAACCTGACAGGCGGGGTCAGCAGTAGCCGGTAGCCCGTCGGTCCTTCCGCTACTGGATTCCGTCGTTTGCCGGGTTGGTACCGATGCTCCACTTGGCAAGCTCGCCCCACCACGCGTCGGCTCGGAGTCCCCGTGGCTCGATCGGCTGTCGCACCGCGCCCACGTTCACCAGATCGTACAGCCAGACCGCCGGTACGTTCGACACCAGGACGGACCAGGCCTTCCGGTACAGCGCCCGAGACTGCTCGGGTCGAGTGGCAGCGATGGCGCTGTCGAGGAGGGCGTCGAACACCGGGTTCGCGTAGCCGCCGAAATTCGAGCCGCCCGGCGGCGCGGACCCGCTTGCCCAGAGCTGGCGCGAGCTCGCAGGCGACGGATCCCACGTGAGATCGAGCAGTGTCGCATCGAATTGGCCGGCCTCCAGGTCATCGAGTGACGTATTGAGCTCCACTTGATCGATTTCGACATCGACGCCGGCGCATCGCAGCTGCGACTGCAGCACCACGGCCGCGGCGACCCGCTCGGCGCTGCTCGTCGGCACGAGAAGCCTAACGATGAGCGGTTGTGTGCCGCGCCGGCGAGCGCCTGTTCGGTCATCTCGAGCCCAGCCTGCGGCGTCGAGCAGGCGGGCGGCGCCGGCGCAATCCGCCGGCCGTTCGGGAAGAAACACCGAATCGAGCAGGCTCGCCGGAGCGGGCCCTCGTGCGACGCGTCCGGTCTCGCCTAACACACTGCGCACGAGCGCCGGGCGGTCGATCGCCATCTCGATCGCGCGCCGGACGCTCGAATCGCCCAGCACCGGGTGCGGACGCGACCGGTTCGCCGGATCTCGCAGATTGAACAACAGGGTCACGTTCTCTTCCGACGGCCAGCGCAAAACGCGCAGGTCGCGGCGAGCACGCACGCGTGGAATGTCCGAGGTCCTGATGCGATCCAGAAAATCCGTCTCGTGCGCGAGCAGCCGCGTCACAGCAACCGATGGATCGCGCGTCACCGTGAACAGGATCCGGTCGAACGTCGGACGTCCGTTGCGATACGCGGTGTCGGCGGACAGCTCGATCGATGTGCCCGGCGCCCAACGGACGAACCGATAAGGACCGCTTCCGATCGGGGCGCGGCCGAACGCCGATGTGCGCCACCGGTCGGGCGCGATGGTGTCCAGCACGTGTGCCGGCAGGATGCGCGGCGAGTACGTGGCCGTGTAGAACTCGTCCGGCGTGCGGGCATGAAACCAGACCACGGCCGTCGCTGAGTCGCGCACCGACACGGAGTCGATGTTGGACAGGAGCGGCGCAGCGATGGAACCCGCGGCGCTGTCCTTGAACACCCGAAACGAGAATTTGACGTCCCGCGCGGTCACCGGCGGGCCATCGTGCCACCGCGCCCGCGGGTCGATGTGAAACGCGATCGAGAGCGAGTCGCGGCCCCACGTCCAGTGATCCGCCAGACGCGGCCGATAGTCGCGATCGCCGACGGTGCCGAGCGTGCTATCCGGATCCGCGAGGCGCTCGAAAATCTGATCGGCGATGATCGCGCCCTGCGTCGTTGCCGTGAACGGCGGCATCAGCACGTCGGCGTCGGCGCCGATGTCGATGACCAGATCGCGATGGCGCGCGCCGCTATTCGACGCGTGGCACGCGCCGCCGGCGATCGCGCACGCAAACGCGATCGCACGGCGCCTCGCCGGGGCTCGCGCCCAACGGAAGCACACCGACCGCGTCCGTGCGCCCGTCGTTGGGCGCGCTCGCGTGGCGGACTCGGCGCGAGCGTACGATGGCGGGTCGCTCATCTCGTCTGAAAAATGCCGGAAAAGTAGAGGGCCGCAGCGCGCGCCGCGGCGAGGAATCATCGACGAACGTAAAGGCGCGGATAGCGTGCTGTACAGGCGAACGGCGCGCGCGGGAACGGGAGCGCGGCAAAAAGCCTTTAAACTCGAAGGAATCGGCGCTCGGGCTGGACCCGCGCCGCGCCTGGCCTTACAGAGGAGGAACACTATGACGACCTCGACCATCAATCGGTCGGACACCAGCAGCACCTGGACGCTCGATCCGGCGCATACCCTCGTGGAATTCGCCGCGAAGCACTTGATGATCACGACCGTGAAGGGTCGCTTCACGGATGTGAGCGGCACGATCCACATCGATGACGCGCGTCCATCGGCGTCGTCTGTCGCAGCGGTGATCAAGGCCGCGAGCATCGATACACGAACCGATCAGCGCGACACCCACCTCAAGTCGGCGGATTTTCTCGAAGTGGAGCGATATCCCGACATCACGTTCAAGAGCACCGTTGTCGAGTCTGCCGGAGAGCAACGCTATCGCGTCACCGGCGATCTCACGATCCACGGTGTCACCAAGCCCGTCGTGCTCGATGTCATGGAAGAGGGCCGCACCAAGGACCCGTGGGGCGGTGAACGCATCGGCTTCAGCGCCACCACCCGCATTGACCGCCGCGATTTTGGCCTAACGTGGAATCAACTCATCGAGTCGGGCGGGCTCGTTGTTGGCAACGAGATCCGCATCAGCCTCGAGGTGGAGGCCAGTAAGACGGCGTCGTGACGTCTGCTACTCGTCGCGGAGCGTCACGACCGGGTCCACCCGCGTGGCGCGCCGCGCCGGCACGAGCGTGGCGCACACCGCGACGGCGCAGAGGAGCACCGACACCAGCGTGAACGTCGCCGGGTCGGTGGGTTGGGTGTCGAACAACTGGCTGGTCATGAGGCGCGTGAGCGCGAGGGCCGCCCCGAGTCCGAGCGCCACGCCGCCCAGGACTAACGCAAGGGCCTGCCGCATCACCATGAGCAGCACGTCGCGCGCGCGGGCGCCGAGCGCCATGCGGATGCCCATCTCGCGGCTCCGCTGCGTCACCGAGTACGACGTGACGCCGTAGATCCCGAGCGACGCCAGGAGCAGCGCCAGCACGGCGAAGATGCCGAGCAGCACCATCGAGAGGCGGCGTTGCCCCATGGACGATCCGATCATGTCGTCCATCGTGCGAACGTGCGCGACGGGTTCGTTGCGGTCCACAGACTGGACGGCGGCGCGCACGGCGTTGGTGTACTCGGATGGGGGCCCGGCGGTGCGCACGGCAACGGTGAGGTGCCCAATGCTGCGAACCTGTGCGTATGGCATGTAGACCTGCGGGCGCGCATCGGCCGCCAGCCCTTCCTGCTTGGTATGTTCGACGACGCCGACGATGGTGCGGTACGTCGTGCTGTCGTTAGGCGCCGCCGGCCCGAACCACATCCGGTGCCCGATCGGGTCATCGCCGGGCCGCAGGTAGCGGTGCACGAACTGCTGGTCTACCACCACCACCTTGAGCGCCGCGGCAGCCTCGGCGTCGGTGAACGTGTGGCCGCGCTTCACCGCGATGCGCAGCGTACTGAAATACCCGGGGCTCACGATGCGGACATCCCCCCATGGCATCGAGCCGTGAGGCGGCGGCGTGTAGCCCTCGACGTTATAGGTGCCGGTGGACCAGCCGCCGCTGAACGGCATCACCGTCACGGCGCCGGCGCCGCGCACGCCCGGGATCTGCGCAAGCCGCGGGAGCACCTCGTTGAAGAACTCGGTGCGCGCCGTATCGGTGGGATACGACAGCTCGGGCAGCGAGAGGTCGAACGTGAGCAAGTGCGACGGATCGAAACCGGGATCGACCGCCGCCAGTTTCGCGAAGCTCTTCATGAGGAGGCCGGCGCCGCTCAACAGCGTGAGCGCCAGCGCCACCTCGGCGACCACCAGCACGCGGCGGAGCGTCGCACCGGCGCGATCCGCGGTGCCGCTGCGGCCGCCTTCTTTGAGGGTGTTGTGCATGTCCCCGCGCGACATTTGGAGCGCCGGCGCCAGCCCGAACAGCACGCCGGTGACGAGCGCGACCGCCGCCGTGAACAGCAGCACGTGTCCATCGATGCCTAACTCGGACACGCGCGGCACGTTGCTCGGGTTCGCGGCCACGAGCGCGCGCACGCCCGCATACGCGAGCAGCAAGCCCAAACCGGCGCCGATGAACGAGAGGAGCAGGCTCTCGACGAGGAGCTGCCGCACCAGGTCGCGGCGCCGGGCGCCTAACGCGGTGCGAATCGCCACTTCCTTGGCGCGCCCGGCTGCGCGGGCCAGGAGCAGGTTCGCCACGTTCGCACAGGCGATAAGCAGCACGAATCCCACCGCGCCCAACAGCACGAGCAGCGCCGGACGGATGTCGCCTGTCCCCAGCACGGTGAGCGACTTCACGCCTAACGTCCAGTCGGGCGGGATGTCGTTCGGGTGCTCCTGGCGCAGCCGCGCGGCGAACGCGTGCAGATCGCGCTGCGCCTGGTCGATGGTCACGCCCGGCTTGAGACGCGCCGTGAGGTTGAGGTATTCCGTCGTGTAATCCGACGGCACGAAATCGCTGTCGGCGAGCGCGAGCGGCGTCCAGATCTCGGCGTCTTGGACCCAGAAGTCGTGGAACGACGGTGGCATCACACCCACGATCGTGTACCCGACGCCGTCGAGCGACATCGACCGGCCCACCGCCTCCGGCCGGCCGCCGAACAGCCGCTTCCAGAGCCCGTCGCTCAACACCACTTCGCGGTTGTGTCCCGGCGCGTCCTCGTCCGGCAGCAGGGTTCTGCCTAACGCAGGAGCCACGCCGTACGTGCGGAAGAATTCTCCGGACACTTTCGTGCCGTGCAGCCGCTGCGGGTCGCCCAGACCCGTCAGATTCACCGGCCAGTTGCTCTCGACCGCGACGCCGCTGAAATCGCGCGTCTTGTCCCGATAGTCACGGAATCCCGGCGCCGACACCGGCGCCTCGAGCTTGAGCGACGGATAGTCGTGTTGAATGGTGACGAGCCGATCGGGTTCGGCGTACGGCAGCGGGCGCAGCAACACCGTGTTGACGACACTGAAAATCGCGCTGTTGGCGCCGATGCCGAACGCCAGCGTTAGCACGACGATGGCCGTGAAGCCCGGGTGCGCGCGGAGGCGGCGCAGCGCGTACCGGAGGTCGCCAAACAGGGTGTCCATCGCAGGAATGCTCCGCGTGAATCGTTCGATGCACGCCGCACCTCATTGCGGTTCGTGCGTTTGGGCGAACATAAGTATCTACGGGAGCTGGGGACTTTCGTTTCTACAGGCGGACAGGCGAGGACAAAGCCGGACAAATCGCGGACCGCTTGGGTGGAGAGAGATAGCGATCCGTCCGTCCGTTCGTCCGCTCAGCGGTGGCGGGCGTGGACGCAGAGAACTGCGGACGTGCCTGTCGCATAGCAGCCGGCGACGCGTGTCGCGTGGGTGTTGTCGGCTGGCGTGAGCGCGTGCGCCGTTCGCGTCCACCGTTTCACTTCGCCGCGCACGTCGATGTGCGCGAACGGACCGTGCGGTCCCATCGCGTCGTACAATCCGAGGCCGCCCGCGAGATCGGGGTACCGGTGCTCGACGCGCTCCACGGCGCGCTCGATCACTTTCACGTCGCCCTCATCGACGCGTCCGTCGAGATTCAGATCGTCCATGTGCCCGTCCCAGTTCGCATCGATGATGATGTCGGCGGCATCGCCGTACTGGTGCCGGCTCTCGCGCGCGCGTCCGCTGGCGTCGCCGAGCGCAAGATTGTACGCAGGGGTCCGGAAGCCGGACAACACGATTACGTGCGACGTGTCGATGCCGTGATGCGCGAGGTCCTGCAGCACCAGCTCGAGCTTGTCGAGGAGTGCCTCACGCAACACCACGTACTTCGGCCACACTCTCGGTTGATCGTGTGTGATGAAGTCGCGCAGACGAAAATGCTCCGACACGAACGTGTCCTCGTTGGCCGGCGTCACCTCGATGAAATCCTCGGGATTGGCGTACGCGCTCTCGCGGATGCGTCGCCGCTCGGCCGGCCAATAGCCCACCAGATAGTTGTCGATCCACGAGCCGAGCTTCGAGTGGAACGGACGGGTGGGGAGAAAGGTGAACGAATGTCCGTCAACGCCGCCGGGGACGGGCCATGCTTCGACCGAAGGCGTCGTGTCGCCCAACGACAGTGCAGCGACCTCGGCGCGCGATGCGAAGTGCGCGCGGAGCGCACCGCTCGCCCCGAGCATGGTGTCGCCCAGCTCCACGATGGGCGGTTTCGCGTGCGGCGTCAGGCGCGCGCCGCCGGTCACCGGAAGCACGCGGGCGTCCGGCGACAAGTCGGCGGCCTCGTGCGCTCGCGTGGCGGCGACGCTGAGCACCGCCGACAGCGCCACGGTTGCGGCTCCGGTTGCGATCCAGCGGAAGTACATGTCGTGTGCTGACAAAGGACTAGGCGCGCGAACGGCGGGGCGCGCGTCGCTCCGCCACGAGATGGACGCCTGGCTCTCGCGTCGAGCAATCGCCAGATGGCGGCTCCGCATTGGGAAGTATTTGTGCCCGAGGGCTCTCGTGGCTGTTAACCCCCGGTTGCGCGCGTCGTCTGCCTTGGTGAGGTACTGGTGGCGGAAATTCCTGGCGGCGACGCGGCGAGGGAGACACGATGAAATCGGAGTTGGAGTGGCAGCTCGCCGAGCTCGAACCCGGCTGTGAGATCCTCGTGAAGGATCGCGAGGGACGGTTCGTTGCGCGCGGCGTGCTTCGAAGCGATCGTGAGTCGTTGCTCGGTCCCAACGGCGAGTACATCTCGCTCAAGGGACGCGGCGATTGGACGATCATGGTGAAGAAGTAGTCGGCGCCGGAAACCTGGCGGTCGCGCGCCGCGTAGAGATGCCAGAGGAGGTGCGACATGCTTGGCATCCTAAGCTTGGCGTTAACTGGCGCCGCTGTGGTGATCGGCTACGTGAACAGTCGGCATTTTGTGCGCACGCGGTTGCGCTACGTGGACGCGGCGCAGCGCCGGACTACCCCATACATCTCGGGACTCGTCGCGGCGCTGGTCGCGGCACCGGTCGCGTGGTTGTTGCCGGCGGTGGGCATTGGAGCGGTGTTGCTGTTTGGTGTGGCAGTTGGGACGGGAGTCGCGCACGGCGCGCGCGACATTCGCAAGGGGACGGCGGGGTTACTGGAGCCGTAGTCGAGTAAGTGAGCGGGAGAGGGGCCGCGTAGGGAAGGCGCGATCGTCAGGGGCGATCGCGCTTTTTTTCATCTCTCGGACGTAAGAGCGTCGCGAGTGATCTTGCGCGGTTTGTAGCACGGGATACTTTAGCCGACATTCCTTGGTCGGCGCTCGCCACAGGTCACATAGCGATCACCCCATCCAGGAGGTTTGCGGCCGCTTGTCCGGTCGTATATTGTCCCCCGCACTGCATTCAGCATTGCACACCAGCACCACGCTGCCGCCCCTTCCGATTCCCCTTCGGAGGATCTCTTCCATGCTTGTTTCACCGTCTGTTCCACGCCGCACGCGACGTCGCTTCGGCGGCGTGCGATCCGCGGCGGGCCTGCTCACGCGCGTGGCCTCGCTGGCGCTCGCGCTCGAGTTGGGCGCGGCCGGCGCCGCCCTCGCCCAGGGCAACATCGCCGGTACTGTTACCGACAAGGCGAACAATCAGCCGATCGCCGGCGCCCAGATTTTCGTCCAGGGCACCACGCTCGGCGCGCTCACGGACATCAGCGGCCACTTTCGCATCCACGGCGCGACCGGCACCTCGGCGACGGTCATCGCGCGCCGTATCGGCTACGCGTCCCAAACCAAGACCGTGACTGTCGGCGACACCGCCGTCGCCTTCGTGCTCGAGCCGCGCGCGACCAGCCTCGACGAAGTCGTCGTCACCGCGACCGCCGGCGCAGCGACCAAGCGCGAAATCGGCAACGCGGTGACCACCATCGATGCGACGCGCATTCAGGAAGTCGCGCCGATCCAGAGCTTCCAGGATCTGCTCAACGGCCGCGCGCCTAACGTCGACGTGATCGAAGGCTCGGGCCAGGTCGGCACCGGCGCCAAGATCCGCGTGCGCGGCATCTCGAGCTTCGACTTGACGCAAACGCCGCTCATTTACGTGGACGGCGTGCGCATGGACAACGACCAGGCCACCGGCCCGGTCAATCAGGCCTTCGGCTCGAGCTCCATCTCACGCTGGAATGACATCGACCCCGAGGAAATCTCCAAAGTCGAAGTCATTCGCGGTCCCTCGGCCGCCACGCTCTATGGAACGGAGGCGTCGAACGGCGTCATCCAGATCGTCACCAAGCAAGGCGCTGCCGGCCCGACGCGGTACGAGTTCACGGTGACGCAGGGCACCAACTTCGTGATGAACCCGCAGGGGCGTTGGCCAACGAACTGGAACATGGTGGACGGCCAGCTCAAGTCGATCGACTTCACGCAGCTCAACGATGCGTACAAGGCGCACACCGGCAACGACATCTTCCAGAACGGCTACACGCGCAAGTATCGCGCGGGCCTGGGCGGCGGGACCGACGTCTTTCAGTACTATGTGTCGGCGACGAGCGAACGGGATGATGGCGCCGAGCAGGACAACGATCTCCATCGCGAGAATTTCCGCGCGAACCTGACGGTACAGCCCAGCTCGAAGTTCAAGGTCGAAACGCACATGGGCTATCAGACCGGGCGGACCAACCTCGCGCCGGAAGCCGGCTACGGCGGTATTCCGTGGACGACGATGCTCATGGACCCGGCGTCCGTCTCCGATCCGGGAGCGTACGGCTTCGGCAGTTCGCTGCCGTGGCAGTACAACGAAGAGTATCACATGTTCCAGGACATCAATCGGTTCACCGGCAGCATCACGTTCACGCATCAGCCCACCAGCTGGTTCACACAGCGCTTGATCCTCGGGGCCGACCAGGTGAACACGATGGACGTCGAGCTGGCGTTACGCATCGACTCGCTGCTCAACACGGGCATCGGCACCGATGCGTTAGGCTACAAGAACCAGACGAACAACACCGACGGGTTCCGCACGTACGATTACGCGGCCACTGCGAAGTTCGGGTTGTCCGACTTCAACTTCGCGTCGTCGGTGGGCGCACAGTATTACACGAAGAAGTACGAGTTCGTGAGCGCCTCGGGATCCGTCTTCCCGGCGCAGGGGCTCACCGCGATCAACGCACTCACCACGGGGCTGAGCACCGGTCAGGACGTGACCGAGAACAACACGCTCGGCTTCTACGCGCAGGAGACGATCGGCTGGAAGGATCGCCGCTACCTGACGCTCGCGTTGCGGTCGGACAAGAACAGCGCATTCGGCGCCGACTTCAAGCGGGCGTACTATCCGAAGGCCAGCCTCTCGTGGGTGATCAGCGATGAGCCGTTCTTCCACGCCGACTGGCTCAACTCGCTCCGTCTGCGTGCCGCGTACGGCGAGACGGGTCAGCAGCCCGACCAGTTCTCGGCGCTCCGGACGTACGCGCCGGTCACCGGCCCGGGCGATCAGCCGGCGGTCACGGCGCTCACGTTAGGCAATCCCAAGCTGGGCCCGGAGCGCGGCAAGGAGTTCGAGACCGGCTTCGAGAGCAGCTTCCTCAACGATCGCGTCGGCCTCGAGTTCACGTACTACAACAAGAACACCGACAACGCGATTCTCGACCAGCAGGTCGCGCCGTCGGTCGGATTCGGGTCCGACATGCTCGTGAACGCCGGCCACATCAAGAACTCCGGCGAAGAGGTCGTGCTCAATGTCACGCCGATGCGCCGCGAGAATTTCCAGTGGGACGCGGCCGTGTCGTTCTCGCACAACACGAACAAGATCATCAGCCTCGGCATTTCCGGCGTGACGTCGATCTCTCCGGGCACGTACCAGGAAGACATCAACGGATTCCCGGTCGGCGCGTGGTTCCTGCGCAAGGTCGTGAGCGCGAAGGTCGATCCGACAGGCATGGCGTATGACATCATGTGCGCCGACGGCCACGGCGGCCAGGTCGACTGCTCGGACGCGCCTAACGTCTACCAGGGCTCGAGCGTGCCGACGAAGGAGGGCGCGTTCACGTCCACGTTCACGTTGTGGAAGCGCCTCAAGCTGTACGGGACGGTCGATTATCAACTCAACTTCCAGAAGCTCGACGGCAACGCGCGCATCCGCTGCTATTTCGAATTGGGCGGTCTGTGCAAGGATCTCGCCGACCCCGTGCACGGCAACCCGATCGTGGTGGCCGGCGCGCAGGAAGGCATTCCGTCGTATCTGATCAGCAACGCCGGCTTCTTCCGGTTAGGCGAAGTCTCGGCGTCCTACATGTTGTCCGAGGACATGGCCGCGAAGCTGCACGCCCGCACGGCGTCGCTCACGTTCGCGGGCCGCAACCTGGCGACCTGGACGGGATACAAGGGCCTCGACCCGACCGCGCAGTTCCTCGGTGGATCGCGTGGCACGAGCGTCGCCTGGGAGCAGACGGTGACCCCGACGCTCTCGTCGTTCCTGCTGACTTTGAATCTCACGTTCTGACCGACGACCTCACTCAGCCGACAACTCTCATGAAACTCTCGCAGAGTACCACCACGGCGCGGCGGTCGCGACAGGGAATCGTGCTGTTCGGCGCGGCGCTCCTCCTCGGCGCGCTCGCCGCCTGTGACAGCCTGCTCGACGTGCCCGTGCCGAGCCGCATTCCGGCGGGCCCGCTCGAAACGCCGGCCAACGCAATCCTCCTGACCAACGGCGCCATCGGCGACTTCGATTGCGCGTTAGGCTCGTTCATCATCGTCGGCGGCGAGCTGACCGACGAGCTCGAGGACGCAACCGAAACGGCCGCGCGCTGGGTGTACGACAAGCGCGTGGTGCCCACGGACCAGGAGCTCTACGCCATCGCCGATTGCGATGACGAAGGGACGTACATTCCGTCGAATCGCGCCCGCGAGTCGGCCGACAACGTCCTCCGCCTCCTCCAGAGCACGACCGACGACCAGATGCCCTCGGGCGTCAGCCGCGACAGCCTCATCGCGACGCTGGCCGCGTACGCCGGCTACGCGCGGATTCAGTTAGGCGAAATGTTCTGCTCGTCGGTCATCTCGACGCTCAACCCGGATGGCACGATCACGTACGGGACGGAGCTGACGCCGCAGCAGATGTTCCAGTCCGCCGATTCGTCGTTCACCCTGGCGATCACCACGGCGCAATCGTCGGGTAACAACCAGGACGCGCTCGAGATGGCGTACATAGGCCGGGCGCGTGCGGAGTTGGATCAGGGCCTGTGGGACGCCGCAAAAGCGGACGCCCAGCAAATCACGGACGTGAATTACGAACACGTCTCGACGGCGTCGGCGACCACGGTGCGGCGCGAGAATCGTGTCTGGGCGGAGAACAATGGAACAGCCATCGCGTCCTCCGTTGGTCCGCGCTATCAACACATGACCTACGACGGCGTGGCCGATCCGCGCGTGCCGACGGACTCCTTTCCGGCGCCGCCATCCGAATCCGGCGTGCACGAATGGCAACAGCTCAAGTACGCGGATGTGAGCACGCCCATTCCGATCGCCAAGTGGTCCGAGGCCCAGCTGATCATCGCCGAAGCCGATGTCCGCGACGGCGATCCGGCCAGCGCGATCACCATCATCAACGCGCTGCACGCGCGCGCCGGGCTGCCGGCGTACAGCGGCGCGACGGACCAGGCATCGGTGCTCGCGCAGGTCATCGAGGAACGGAGCAGGGAGTTGTTCCTCGAGGGCCAGCGCCTGTACGACGTCATCCGCAACAACCTGTCCCTGCAGCCGGCGCCCGGATCGCCGTATCGGAACGGCGGCCAGTACGGGCCCGACGGTTCGGGGCTCTGCCTCAAGCTGCCCGACATCGAGCGGGCGAACAACCCGAACCTGTCGCACTGAGAGCAGGGAAGCGCTGTACAATGAAAACGGCGGCCCGTTAGGCCGCCGTTTTCGCATACGGCAACATTGCGGAACTACATGTTCTCCACCATTGCCTTCGCGAACTCGCTCGTCTTGAGCAGCGTCGAGCCGGGCATCAACCGCTCGAAATCGTACGTCACGCGCTTCTGCGCGATCGTCTTCTCGAGCGAGCGGACGATCAGATCCGCTGCCTCCGGCCACCCCAGATAGCGGAGCATCATCTCGCCGCTCAGAATCAGCGAGCCCGGGTTTACCTTGTCCTGGCCCGCGTACTTGGGCGCCGTGCCGTGCGTGGCTTCGAACACGGCGTGACCGGTGAGATAGTTGATGTTCGCGCCGGGGGCGATGCCGATGCCGCCGACCTGCGCCGCCAGCGCGTCCGAGATGTAGTCGCCGTTCAAGTTGGGCGTCGCGATCACGCTGTAATCCTTGGGCCGCAGGAGAATCTGCTGCAGGAACGCGTCGGCGATCACGTCCTTGATCACCGGTCCGTTAGGCAGCTTGAGCCACGGGCCGCCGTCGAGCTCCGTGGCGCCGTACTCCTGGCGCGCCGTCTCGTAGCCCCAGTCGCGGAACGCGCCTTCCGTGTACTTCATGATGTTCCCCTTGTGCACCAGGGTCACGCTCGGGAGCCGCTGGGCGATGGCATAGTCGATCGCCGCCCGCACCAGACGCTTGCTGCCTTCCTCTGAGATCGGCTTGATGCCGATGCCGCTGGAGTCCGGAAAGCGAATGGTGCGCGCCCCCAGCTCGTCGCGCAGAAACCGGATGAGCTTCTCGGCTTCCGGTGAGCGCGCCTTGTACTCGATGCCGGCGTAGATGTCTTCCGTATTCTCGCGGAAGATCACCATGTTCACATCCTGCGGCGCCTTGACCGGTGAGGGCACACCCTCGAACCAGCGCACGGGTCGCACGCAGGCGTACAGATCGAGTTGCTGGCGCAGCGCGACGTTGAGCGAGCGGAATCCGCCGCCGACCGGCGTCGTGAGCGGTCCTTTGATTGCGACCAGATATTTCGAGATCGCGGCCACCGTTTCCTCAGGCAGCCACGTATTGAGCACATTCTTGGATTTCTCGCCGGCCAGCACCTCGAACCACGCAATGCGACGCTTTGAGCCGTACGCTATGCGGACCGCGCCATCGAGCACGAGTTGTGAGGCGCGCCAGATGTCAGGCCCGGTGCCGTCGCCTTCGATGAACGGAATGATGGGCTCGGTGGGCACGGACAGCTTACCATCGCGCATGGTGATCGGCTCGCCGTCGGCCGGTGCAAGGTGCTTGTATTCGGACACGGTGGAGGTCGACATGATGCTCCCTGGGCAGTCGTCGGTATGCGTTGGAACTCCTGAAAAGTGACGTCGGGTGTCATGAACGGCAACGGGAACGTCGAGGCCGTGGCGACGGCGATTCACGAGGCGTACGACGCCTACCAGAGCCGCTTCCGCGCCATCACGCGACGCGCGTCCGAGCATTTCGTGCGGCGCGAATGGCGCGACGCGCAGCGCGATGCCTCGGAGCGGATCGTGCTCTACAAGCAACACGTGGACATGGTGCTGGCACAGACGCGCGCCATGTTGGGCGATTGCGTCACCGACGTCGTAACGTGGGAAGAAATAAAATGGATGCACGGCGCCCTCATCGCCGAGCGCGCCGACTGCGAGATCGCGGAGAGCTTTTTCAATTCCGTGACGCGGCGCATTTTCTCGACGGTCGGTGTGAATCCGTTGGTCGAATACGTTTTCCCCGACAACGAGCCCGGCGACATTGACGACGGTCCGCCGGTCACGCGGCGCTATGCGTGGCGGGACGACACGGCCGACGTCGTTCGGCGCATGCTCCACGATCTGTCGTGGGATGTGGCGCGGTGGCGCGACATGGACGGCGACGCCGAGCGGGTCGCCGAGCGCATCGACGCCGAGCTGCTCACGCTGCGGAGTGCGTTAGGCTTCGACGCGATCGAGGTGCTCGAGGCGCCGTTCTTCCGCAACAAAGGCGCCTATCTCGTCGGCCGCTTGCTGCGCGACGACGACAAGCCGGCGCTCCCGCTGCTGCTGCCGCTGCTCAACGGCGACGAGGGCATCTACGTGGATGCGGTGCTGCTGAGCGAGGACGAGGCGAGCATCGTCTTCGGGTTCAGCTGGTCGTATTTCCTCGTCGAGATCGCGCGCCCGCACGCAGTGGTCGATTTTCTCCACGGGATCATGCCGCTCAAGCGCATCGACGAGTTGTACAACTCGATCGGGTTCAACAAGCACGGCAAGACCGAGCTCTATCGGACGCTGGTCGCGCACCTCGCGGCGCCCGGCGCGCGTTTCGAGTTCGCGCCCGGCGAGCAGGGCCTCGTGATGAGCGTGTTCACGCTGCCGTCGCTCAACGTCGTGTTCAAGATCATCAGGGACCGCTTCGGCCATCCGAAGCGCACCACCCGGCGGCGCGTGATGGACAAGTACCAGTTCGTGTTCGTGCGCGACCGCGTGGGCCGCCTGGCGGACGCCCAGGAGTTCGAACACCTCGACCTGCCGCGCGGCTGCTTCAGCGAGCCGCTGCTGGCGCACCTGCTCGATGCGGCGCCGTCGAGCGTCGAGCTCCGCGGCGACCACGTCGTCGTTAGGCATCTGTACACCGAGCGGCGCGTCACGCCGCTCAACGTCTACCTGCGCGATGAGTCGCCGTACGACGCGGCGCTCGCGATGCTCGACTACGGCACCGCCATCAAGGATCTCGCCGCGGCGAATATTTTCACCGGCGACATGCTGATGAAGAATTTCGGCGTGAGCCGCCACGGACGCGTGATCTTCTACGACTACGATGAGTTGTCGCTCCTCACCGATTGTGTGTTCCGGCGCCTGCCGCAGCCGCAAACGCCCGAGCAGGAGATGGCCGCTGAGCCATGGTACTACGTGGGCGAGAACGACGTCTTCCCCGAAGAGTTCGAGGCGTTCATGGTGCCGCCCGGCAAGCTCCGCAAGCGATTCCTGCAGCGTCATGGCGATCTGTTCACCGTCGAGTTCTGGCAATCGATGCAGGAGCGGCAACGTCACGGCGACATGCCGGACGTGTTCCCGTACCCCGAGTCGAGGCGGCTGCGTCACACGTGACCGCGACCGGGTGCGACGTGATGGTGATCGGCGCCGGGGCAATGGGAAGCGCCGCGGCCTATGCGCTCGCGCGTCGCGGCGTGCGCGTGACCGCGATCGACCGGTGGGCGCCGCCGCACGCGCACGGATCGTCGCACGGACGCACCCGGATCATCCGCGAGGCGTACTTCGAGCACCCGGCGTACGTGCCGCTCGTTCGGCGGGCGTACCATCTGTGGGCGGAGCTCGAGCGCCATACGGGCCGTCCGCTGTTCCGGCGGACCGGCGGACTTACGTTAGGCGCGCCGGACGGCGTGCTCGTGTCCGGCGCGCTCCGGAGCGCCCGCGAGCACGGCGTCGAGCACGAGGTGTTCGACGCGCAGGAGCTCAAACGCCGGTTCCCGGCGCTCGCGCCGCCCAACGGCACCGTGGGCGTGCACGAGCATCGCGCGGGCATCCTGTTTCCCGAGCGATGCGTCGAGTCTCTGCGCGCGGCCGCGCGCGAGCATGGCGCGGTGCTCGAGACCGGGGAACGCGCGCTGCGCTGGGACGCATCGTCGGCGTCGGTGACTGTTACGACCGACCACCGCGTGTACCATGCGCGTCGCGTCATTCTCGCCGCGGGCGCGTGGCTCGCGCCGCTCGCTCCGGCACTCGGCGTCCCTCTCGTCGTCGAGCGGCAAGTGATCCACTGGATCACCCCGCGCAAACATCCCGAGCGGGTGGGGGCGCGACATCTCCCGGTCGCGATCTGGGAATACGCTCCCGGGCGCATGTTCTACGTCATCCCCGATGTCGGCGACGGGCTCAAGGCTGCGCTGCACCATCAAGGCGCAACGGTCGATCCCGACGAGTCCGTCGCGCCGGCCTCGCGCGAGGAGCAGGCTGCGGCGCTCTCGCTGGTCGATCGATACCTGCATGACGCGGCGGGCATCGTGAGCGAGAGCGCGGCGTGTCTCTACACCAACACGCCGGACGGGCACTTCGTGATCGATGCGCATCCGGGCGCACCCCAGGTGATCGTCGCCAGCGCGTGCTCCGGGCACGGCTTCAAGTTCGCGCCGGCGATCGGCGAGGCGCTGGCCGATCTTGCGTTAGGTACGAGCCCGGCGGTCGACGTCGCGCCGTTCCGGCTGTCGCGGTTCGCGGCGGACGCGCCGCCAGCCTAACGCGCCGCCCGCCTAACGCGTCGCTCGCCGTCAGCGCAGGTCGATGCGCGGCACGTCGGGGTCTTCCCGTGCCCGGCGATAGACGATGTCGGCCGCGCCCAGGTCTTCCACGGCCAGGCCGACCGACTTGAACAGCGTGATCTCCTGCGGCGTCAATCGACCCTGGCCCGTCCCATCGAGAATCTCGCCTAACTCGCCCCGGATGTGCGATTCGGTGATCGCGCCCTCGCGCATCGGAATCACCAGGTCGCCCGCTTCCCGTACCGCGGACTCGCGCCGGTCCACGAAGCACGCCGAGCGGAGCACCGCGGTCGTGTCCACCTCGCGTGCGGCGGCCACGCTCGCGCCCACCACGTTGAGGTGCGCGCCCGGCGCCAGCCAATCGCCCATGAGCACCGGCTCGCGCGACGACGTCACGGTGCACACCAGGTCCGCGTCCTCCACGGCCTCCTTCGCCGATGCGACGGCCGTCACCGAACAATCGGACGCGTCGTATTGACGGGCAAACTCTGCGGCGCGCGCAGCAGTGCGGCTCCAGACGCGCACGCGTCGCACCGGACGCACGGCCCGCATCGCCTCGAGATGGCTGTGCGCTTGGACGCCGGCGCCGAGGAGCGCGAGGTTGCTCGCGTCCGCGTTCGCGAGGAGCCGCGTGGCGACGCCCGAGACCGCGGCGGTGCGCACGGCCGTAATGGCGCCCGCATCCATGATCGCCACGAGCGCGCCGTGATCCGGGTCGAAGAACAGCACCGCGCCCTGATGCGAGTCGTGCGCAGTGCCCTCGTTGCCGGGGAAGACGCTGATCGCCTTGACTCCCAGGGATTTTGGATCGCCGAGATAGGCGGGCATCGCGGCGAGGGCGCCGCCCGTCTCGCCCGGGATGTGGACGACCGGCCGGAGCGGGACCACGGCTTGTCCTCGCGTCAACGCGCGAAGCGCGCGCTCCATGGCGTCGATGCATTCGCGCATGGCGAGGAACTGCCGCACGCGCGTCCCGTTGACAACGATCGTGCTCACGCCGACACTCTCCATGCAGGGAAGACGTTCAGCCACAGTCGGGAGTTTTCGTGACGACCTTCGTAAACCTGCTCGAGCTCGAATCGCTCGCCAAGCCGCTGCTCCCGACGGCGGTGTTCGATTATTTCGCCGGCGGCGCGCACGACGAGATTACGTTGGACGCGAACCGTCGGGCGTACGACGCGATCGCGCTGCGCCCCCGCGTGCTCGTCGACGTGAGTCATCGCGATCTGTCGACGACGTTGTTCGGCCAGCGGCTCGCGTTCCCCATCCTCGTGGCGCCGATGGCGCTGCAGCGGATGGCGCATACCGACGGCGAGCTCGCCACCGCCCGCGCCGCGACGTCGCTCCAGACCGTCCTCACCGTTAGCACGCTGTCGAGCGTGACGGTCGAGGACATTCGTCCCGCGTGCGCGCTCGCGCCGTGGTTCCAGATCTACGTGCATCAGGAGCGTGCGCTCACCGAAGCGATGCTCGAGCGCGTAGCGGCCTGTGGATACGGCGCGCTGGTCCTGACCGTAGACACCCCCGTGTTGGGCCGCCGCGAGCGCGACGTGCGCAACACGTTCCAGCCGCCGCCGGGCATCGCGTTCGCCAACATGATGGCGGGGAAGGGTGGCGCGACGACGGGCAGCGCGGAGCGCGATTCGGCGCTGGCCATGTACTTTGCCGCGCGCCACGACGCCGGCGTCACGTGGAAGGACCTCGAGTGGCTGCGGCGGGTGTGTCCGCTGCCGCTCGTGCTCAAGGGCGTGATGCGCGGCGATGACGCGAAGCGCGCCGCCGACCACGGTGTCGACGGACTCATCGTTTCCAATCACGGCGGACGACAGCTCGACACGACGCTCGCGACCATTCGCGCCGTGGCCGAGGTCGCCGACGCAGCGGGCGCCGGCGTGCCGGTGCTGGTGGACGGCGGCGTTAGGCGCGGCACCGACGTGCTCAAAGCCATCGCCCTCGGCGCGCGAGCGGTGCTGGTCGGACGGCCAGTCTTGTGGGGACTGGCGCTGGACGGCGAAGCCGGCGTGACGCGTGTCCTCACCGCGCTGCGCGATGAGCTCGATACCGCGATGGCGCTCTGTGGATGCGCCTCGCTCTCCGACATCGGGCGCGATCTGATCGTGATCTGAACGAAAGCGGCACACCCCAACGCTCGCTGACACGGGTCGCGGGAATCTCGATCGCGAAACGATCGCGCGCAACGATGTCGAACCCCCATCCCATTGCTGTGCAACTCCGATAGTTTTCGTGCACCGGCGACACGGCCGGTTTTTCTCACCGCACATCAGAGACATTCGCGGAGTTCGGCCGCACGAGCGGCATGCCATCCTGGGGGAACGAGGCATGAGCAAGGGAACAGCCACGCAGACCGATGCCCTGTCCGTCACCGACGGTCGCACCGGCAAGACATACGACCTTCCGATCACCGATGGCGCGGTGCGCGCCATGGACCTGCGGCAAATCAAAGAGACGCCCGACGAATTCGGAACGCTCAGTTACGATCCCGCGTTCCTGAACACCGCGGCGTGCCGCAGCGCGATCACGTTCATCGACGGTGACAAGGGCATTCTCCGCTATCGCGGATATCCGATCGAGCAGCTCGCCGAGCGGGCCACGTTTCTCGAGACGGCGTGGTTGCTGCGCCATGGCGAGCTGCCGACGCCCAAGCAGTACGACCAGTGGGTGCACGACATCACGTTTCACACCTACGTCCACGAAAACATCAAGAACTTTCTGCAGGGATTCCGCTACGACGCACACCCGATGTCCATGTTGTGCAGCACGGTGGCGGCGTTGTCGTCGTTCTATCCGAACGCCAAGAACATCTTCGATCCGGAGGAGCGGAATCTCTCCTTTGTTCGGTTGATGGCGAAGGTGCCCACGTTGGCGGCATTCATTTACCGCCATGGCAAGGGCATGCCGTTCGTCTATCCGGACAACGACCTGTCGTACGTCGAGAACTTCCTTTCGATGGTGGCGCGCATGAGCGAGCCGCGATACGAGTCGAGACCGGTCTTCACGCGCGCGACCGAAGTGTTGTTCATCCTGCACGCCGATCACGAGCAGAATTGCTCGACGACGGCAGTGCGCACGGTGGGCTCGTCGCACGCGGATCCGTTCTCCGCGGTGGCCGCGGGGATTGCCGCGCTCTATGGTCCGCTGCACGGTGGCGCCAACGAAGCCGTGCTTCGTATGATCGAACAGATCGGGCATCCGAAGAACGTGAAGGCGTTCATCGAAGAGGTGAAGGCCGGCACCGGACAGAAGCTCATGGGCTTCGGGCACCGCGTGTACAAGAGCTACGACCCGCGCGCGCGCATCGTGAAGCGCTTGGCCGACGACGTGTTCAAGGAAGTCGGCATGGACAAGGATCTCGAGATCGCGCTCGAGCTGGAGCGCATTGCGTTGTCTGACGACTACTTCACGTCGCGCAAGCTGTATCCGAACGTCGACTTCTACACCGGGCTCATCTACCGATCGATGAAGTTTCCGACGGATTTCTTCACGGTGTTGTTCGCGATTGCGCGTACGGCGGGATGGCTCGCGCAGTGGGAGGAGATGCTGCAGGACAAGGAGCAGAAGATTGCCCGTCCGCGGCAGATCTACGTTGGGCACGGCGAGCGGACGTACAAGAGCACGCTCGCTCCGAAGTAGCGCCGCGGTTAGGAGCCGGTCAGCTGCGAGTCTTGCACTCGAGGCTGACCGGCTTTGTGTTGTCGCAGGCGATGGATTCGTCCATGCCTCGAGCCATGACGCCGCACGCCGTCGATACGGCAGATTTTGTCGCCTCGACCTCGGTCGACGCGGACGCGGCCGCGCAGTTGTGTTGGCCTGAGAATTGGACGCACGCGTGACACTCGACACGTTGGGCGCCGAGCGTCGACCAGAGCAGGAATGCAGCCAGCCCAACGATCAACACAATGGCGATGATTGGCCCGCGCTTCATGGCGTTCGACGGTCCTCGCAAGTGGTTGAAGAAACGATAGCGCAGGAGTCGACGGGCGGCGATGGGCTGGAGCCATTGCCGGAGCAGATGCATCTGCGTTCATGAGGACGCGGACAAAGCAGGACACAACGGACAAAGCAGTGACAAAAAATCAACAGTTGGTGTTGCTCGTGTCGTGTCCTTTGTGTCCTGCTTTGTCGGCGTCTTTCATGAGCGTAGCACTCTACCCGTCCGGCCTGCAACGACTCTCGCCGCGGTACCGGTACCTCTACTTCGCGGGCGAGTCCGGTTGCCATGCGCTGGCGCGCGCGCTAGCTTCCGAGGACGGGTGGCGGGGCGGTTGGCTCGCTCCCGATGGTGAACGTGGAAGGACCTTGGGTCGACCAGGTCCTTTTTTTGGGTTCGCGAACCTTCGATGCGGGACGGATTGTGGTTGAAGTCGTGATTGGCGAAAACGACCGGCTGGACGTCGTGCTCAAGCAGTTCCAGCGGAAAGTGATTCGTGCAGGCGTGCTCAAGGACCTGCGCAAGAAGCGGTATTACGAGAAGCCGAGCGAGGCGCGGCAGCGAAAGGCCGGTGCGGCGCGGCTCAGGCTCGCGCGCGCCAGACGGCGCGCGGTCTAGTTCGCCGCCGGAGCGTTTGTGTCGAAGCAGGACGCCATCGAGCTCGAAGGCACGGTCACGGAAGTGCTGCCTAACGCGACCTTTCGCGTCGCGGTGAACGAGACCCACACGGTACTGACCACGCTGGGCGGCAACATGCGGCGCTTCCGGATTCGCGTCCTGGCCGGCGATCGCGTGCGGATCGAAGTCTCGCCGTACGATTTGACGCGAGGACGCATCATCTTCCGGCACAAGAACTGAGAGACGCGTTCTGATCCCCTGAGGGAAGCGCTTCGCCTCGGAACGCGGCTTCGCTGAGCCATGCCAATCCGCCACATCTCCGACACCGCTCGCTGGGTGGCGTTTTATCGCGCCATGGAGAGCGAGCGCAAAGACGCGCTGTTCGTGGATCCGTGGGCCCGCCGCTTGGCCGGGACGCACGGCGAGACGATTGTCCGGACGATCCCGCGCGGCCAGCAGACCGCGTGGGCGATGATCGTTCGAACCGCCCTGTTCGACGAGATCATCATGCGTCTGGTACGCGATGGCGTGGATCACGTCATCAACCTCGCGGCCGGCCTGGACACGCGGCCCTTTCGACTCGCGCTGCCGCCGGCGCTGCGGTGGACAGACGTCGATCTGCCCGACATCCTCGCCTACAAGCAGGAGACGCTGGCCGGCGTCCAGCCGAAGTGCGTGTACGACGCGGTCGCCACCGATCTCACCGACGCGGACGCCCGGCATGCGCTGCTCGTACGGTTAGGCGGTGATGCCCGGCGCGCGCTGATCGTCACCGAGGGACTGCTCATCTATCTGCAGCCCGAGCGGGTGGGCGCGCTCGCCGACGATCTCCACGCGCAGCCGTCGTTTCACGAGTGGTTGATCGACATCGCCAGCCCGTGGCTCAAGAAGTACATGGACCGCTCCTGGGGCAAGACGCTGGATGCGGGCGGCTCGCGCATGCACTTCTTTCCCGAGAACGGGCCCAAGTTCTTCCGGCCGCACGGATGGCGCATGGTCGAGTTTCGCTCGAGTCTCGAGGAGGCGCATCGGCTGCGCCGCGAGATGAAGCTGGCGTGGCTGTGGCGCTTCATGGGCCGGATGTCCAGCGCAGAGCGGCGGGAAGCGCAGCGCATGATTTCGGGTGTGGTGCTGCTCGAGCGCGCGGGAACGCTCGACCGTTAGTCGTGCACGCGTTCGACGGCCGCGGCCTCCTCGAGCGAGGAGGCCGGCAGCTCGAGGGTGAAGAGACTCCCGCCGCCGGCGCGATCGGCGTACGTCACGTTGCCGCCCTGCGCCTCGGCGAGGCGCCGCGCGATGGCCAGGCCTAACCCGGCACCCGCGCCATCATCCGGCGACACGCCGGGAATGAGCCGATAAAACGGGTCGAAGATGCGCTCGCGCTCGGCGCCGGTGATGCCGGGGCCGCGGTCGGCGACCGTGATGTGCAGCATCCCATCGATGCGCCGCACTTCGATGTCGATCGGCGTGTCGGCCGGCGAGTACTTGAGCGCGTTCTCGATGAGGTTCACGAGAATCCGGAGCGAGTGCACGAAATCGAACTGGCCCACGAGGACGGGCTCCGACCACTCGATCGACGCGCGCACTTCGCGTCCATTCAGCGCGCCGGACACCTGCTGGATCGCCGCGCCCACGAGGTCTTCGGCGGCGTTGAGCTCGCGCCGCACCGGGAGCGCGCCGGCGTTGAGGCGCGAGAGCTCGAGCAGGTCGGCCACCATGCGGTTGAGGCGGTCGGCCTGCTGTTCGATGACGGCGGCGCGTTCGTCTCCGGTGAAGGCAATGTCGTGGGCGAGTGCCTTGATGGTGGTGAGCGGCGTGCGCAGGTCGTGCGACACAGACGCGAGGAGGGCGTCCTTGAGCTGGTCCGCCTCGCGGAGCGCTTCAGCGTGCTCGGCTTCGGCGACGAGGCGGACGCGCTCTATGCCTAACGCAGCGTAGTACGAGAGGGCCGCGAGGAAGCGGCGCTGCGGCGGATCGAGCGCCAGGGCGTGCGTGTGCGCGAGGCGAAGCACGCCCACCGTGCGCCCGTGCACGATGAGGGGGACGAGCAGCGCGCGCGCGTTGCCGAGCGCGAGATCGAAGGAGACGTTCTCGTTCGGCGGCCGCGTGGCGCGGAACAGCGACCCATCTTCGCGCTCGGCGGCGATGCGGCCGTTGGCCGCGACCCAGGAGACGAGCTCGCGCGACGCGCCCGAGGCGTCCTCCGTGTCCGGCGGGTCGGCGCCCGTCACACGCACCTCGATGTCGCGCGCCGTGCCCAGCACGAAGATCTCGCACACGGCCACGCCGATCGTATCGCGGATCACGTGCGCGATCGCGCCTAACGCTTCTTCGGCGCGCCCGACGCTGAGGGTTTCAGCGCCTAACAACGACAGCCGGTCGATCTCCTCGGCGCGGCGTCGCGCCCCCTCGGCTTCGGCGCGCGCCCGCGCCAGCAGCTGCGTCGCGACGGCGGCGGTGGCGAGAAACGCGATGAGCACCAGCCAGTCCGGGCGCTTGCCGATCGCCAGCGTCTCGTAGGGCGGCTGGAAGAAAAAATCGATCAGCGCGAACCCGGCGCAGGCGAGGCCGATGCCCACCCCGCGGCCGGCGCTCGCGCTCGCGCCTAACACAACCATCAGATAAATGAGGGCGACGTGGGCCTGGTCGAGATTGTCGCGCAGCAACAACATGCCGCCGGTGATGACTGCCAGCACCAGCGTCCAGAACAGCCAGGGCGGCACCCAGCGGCTGGACAATCGCACCGTCAGCGGGGCATCTCGAATCGGTAGCCGACGCCCGGCTCGGTCACGATCAACTGCGGACGCACGGCATCCTGTTCGATCTTGCGGCGGAGATTCGCCACATGCACGCGCAGGTACTGCTGCGGGTCGCCGAAGGCCCGCCCCCAGACGGCGTTGAAGAGCTGCTGGTGCGTCAGCGTGCGGCCGGCCTGCGTCACGAACGTGCGCAACAGCTCCCACTCGATCGGCGTGAGGTGGATCGACGTCTCGCCGCGGCGAAGCGTGCGCGCGTTGAGGTCGACCAGGAGATCGCCGATCGACATCGGCTGCACTTGCGCCGCGAGCTGCGCCGCCTGCGCGCGTCGCAGATTCGCGCGAATGCGCGCCGTGAACTCGATCGTGCTGAACGGTTTCGTGATGTAGTCGTCGGCGCCGGTGTCTAACAGAAGCGCCTTCTCCTGGTCCGAATGGCGCGCCGAGAGCACGACGATGGGCGCGGTGGACCACTTGCGCAGCTCCTTGCACACGTCGACTCCCGCGCGATCGGGCAGTCCGAGATCGAGCACGATGAGCGACGGGCGCTCGGCGTTGGCCAGATCGATGCCCTGGCTCCCGGTTGCCGCCTCGAGCACACGGGTGACCTCCGATTGCAGCGCGTTGCTCACGACGCGGCGAATTTGCGGCTCGTCGTCAATCACCAGAACTGTGTCGTCGCGCATGTCTCTCCGGCGGTGGCGGTGCCCAATTCAATTACGTGAGAGAAGAGTCCAGTGTAAAGCTACGTGTGACGACGCTTTTGCCGCGCAACAAGAACTTTGTGACCGAGCGCCGGCGTCCGGGTGCGATACGTTTCGGGGTCGAGCACACGGGACGACGCCAAGTCGAGGCGAGCACGTGTCTTGCACCCCATTCCGGCCAGTTTGGCCCGGGCGGTCGGAGGGCGACGTCCGAGGGCCGCGGCCACATTGGATTCGGGTGCTGGGAGCGCCCGGCGCTTGGCCGCAAGCCGAGAGTTCTTGCGGCGTTCACGTCACGAGCACGGATCGAGGGGTATGGCACTGAGCACATTCGAAGGGATCGAGCTGACGGAAGAGGTACCGCCCGAGGCGGCGAGCGCTCTCACGGCGGACGCGCTGCAGTTCGTGGCGCGGCTGCATCGGCGGTTCAATCCAGTTCGGGAGACGCTGCTTGCGCGGCGCGCCGAGCGTCAGGCGGCGCTGGACAAGGGTGAGCAGCCGGGTTTCCTGGCCGAGACCGCGGAGGTGCGCTCCGGGAGCTGGCGGGTCGCGGACGCGCCGGCGCCGTTGCTCGACCGGCGCGTCGAGATTACGGGACCGGTCGAACGAAAGATGATGATCAACGCGCTCAACTCGGGCGCCAAGGTGTTCATGGCGGACTTCGAGGATTCGCTGTCGCCCACTTGGCCTAACGTTGCCGTTGGGCAGGCGAACCTGATGGAAGCCGTGCGCGGGACGTTGACCTTCGACAGTCCGGACGGCCGCCGGTACCGGCTCAACGACACGGTCGCGACGCTGCTCGTGCGGCCGCGCGGGTGGCATCTCGTGGAGCCGCGGATGCTCGTGGATGGCGGACCGGTGTCGGCGAGCCTGTTCGACTTCGGCATTTATTTCTTCCAGAACGTGCACGAGCTGATGCGGCGCGGCGACGGCTGGGCGCCCTATTTCTACCTGCCCAAGATGGAGAGCCACCGCGAGGCGCGGCTGTGGAACGACGTGTTTATCGCGGCGCAGGAGATGGTCGGCGTACCGCGCGGGACGATCCGCGCGACCGTGCTGATCGAGACGATTCTCGCCGCGTTCGAGATGGACGAGATTCTGTACGAGCTGCGCGAGCACGCATCGGGGCTCAATGCCGGACGCTGGGATTACATCTTCAGCATGATCAAGAAATTCCGGAACCGCGCCAACATGGTGCTGCCGGACCGCGGTCAGGTGACGATGACGGTGCCGTTCATGCGCGCGTACTCGCAGCTGCTGGTGAAGACGTGCCACAAGCGGGGGGCGCACGCCATCGGCGGGATGTCGGCCTTCATTCCGAGCCGGCGCGACGAAGCCGTGAACGCTCGCGCGCTGGCTCAGGTGCGTGACGACAAGCAGCGCGAGGCGGGCGACGGCTTCGACGGCTCGTGGGTGGCGCACCCGGACCTCGTGCCGGTGGTGCGCGACGTGTTCGATGGTGTGTTAGGCGAGCGGCCCAATCAGCGCGAACGGATGCGGGCGGATGTGCCGGAGGATGCCGCCGCCCTGTTGGATGTGCGCGTGCCGGGCGGCAGCGTCACCGTGAGCGGCGTCCGGCTCAACGTGAGCGTGGCCCTGCAGTACCTCGAGTCGTGGCTGCGCGGCTCGGGCGCCGTAGGCATCAACAACCTGATGGAAGACACCGCCACCGCGGAAATTTCCCGCGCGCAGCTCTGGCAGTGGCTCCGCCACCAGGTGGCGCTCGAAGATGGTGCGCCGATGTCGGCCGACCGGTACCGCAGCACGCGCGACGCCGAAGCGGCCGCGCTGACGCGCGACCGCCCCGACATGATTCGGTTAGGCGACGCCGCGCAGTTGCTGGATGATCTCGTCCTCGGCAACGACTTCGCCGAGTTTCTCACCGTGCCGGGCGCCCGTCTGCTCGACGGCGACGGCGTAGACCACGGAGCGACCCGATGAGCACGATCGATGCCGTGTCCCAGGCCGCCGAGCTGGACCGCCAGTGGAACACCGCCCCGCGCTGGCGCGACGTCGCGCGCACCTACACCGCCGCCGACGTCGTCCGCCTGCGCGGGTCGGTCAGGATCGAGTACTCGCTGGCCCGGTTAGGCGCACAGCGATTGTGGTCGCTCCTGCGCGAGCGCGACTACGTGCACACCTTCGGCGCCCTCACCGGCGCGCAGGCGGTGCAGATGGTCAAAGCCGGACTCGAGGCGATTTACCTGAGCGGCTGGCAGGTCGCCGCCGATGCGAACCTCGCCGGACAGACGTACCCCGATCAGAGCATCTACCCGGCAAACAGCGTCCCGGCGCTCGTTAGGCGGCTCAACAACGCGCTGCTGCGCGCCGACCAGGTCGAATGGAGCGAAGGCGGCGTCGGCCGCTACTGGATGGCGCCGATCGTCGCCGATGCCGAAGCCGGCTTCGGCGGCCCGATTCACGCGTTCGAGCTCATGAAAGCGATGATCGAAGCCGGTGCGGCGGGCGTCCACTTCGAGGACCAGCTCGCCGCCGAGAAAAAATGCGGGCACATGGGCGGCAAGGTGCTCGTGCCCACCGCCCAGTTCATCCGCACGCTGAACGCCGCCCGGCTCGCGTCCGACGTCTGCGACGTTCCGTCGATTCTCGTAGCGCGGACCGACTCCCTCGGCGCCACCCTGCTCACGAGCGACATCGACGAACGCGACCGCGAGTTCACGACCGGCGAACGCACGCCGGAAGGATACTTCGCGGTGCGGAGCGGCATGGAACCGACCATCGCACGCGCGCTGGCCTATGCGCCGTACGCCGACCTGCTGTGGTTCGAGACCGCCAAGCCGGATCTCGACGAGGCGCGCGCGTTCGCCGACGCCATCCACGCCGAACACCCGGGCAAGATGCTCGCCTACAACTGCTCGCCGTCCTTCAACTGGCAGCGCAACCTGGACGCGACGTCGATCGCCACCTTCCAGCGCGAGCTCGGTGCGTTAGGCTACAAGTTCCAATTCATCACGTTGGCCGGCTGGCATCTCATCAATTACCATACGTTCGATCTGGCGCAGGCGTATCACGACGAAGGAATGCCCGCGTACGTGCGCATCCAGGAGCAGGAATTCGCCCGCGAGGCCGACGGCTACACGGCCACGAAGCATCAGCGCGAGGCGGGCACCGGCTACTTCGATCGCGTGCTGCTCGCGGTGACGGGCGGACAGGCCTCCACGGCGGCGCTCTCGGGTTCTACCGAAGAAGAGCAGTTCACGCCGGCCGCGCGGGCCGGCGCCTGAGGCGAACATGAAGCGTTAGGCATGCGGGATTCACCATCTCGTAATCTGCCGCTCGCTAATCATTAACCCCGGCATCGCGGCCAACGTAATCCAATCGCCCTATCCTCGAAGCGACTCGTTCGCGGAGGGTAGGGCGATGCGCTTGGGGCTCATGGAGTCGCAGAGAAAGCGGGAGCGGCACGCGCGCGGCATGTTCGCGAGCGTGCTGCTCCACGCTGTGGTCATCGGGTTGGCGTCGTATGCGACGGCCAGGGCGCACGTGGTGCGCACCACAGTCGACGTCGTTCGGCGGCTGCCACTGCCACCGCCGCCGGTCCTTCCAACCCGTCCCCGCCATGGCGGTGGCGCGTCCGGTGGCGGCAGTCGGCCAGGCCCGATTCTGCCGCCCTCGACGCCGATCGACGTTGGGCCAGTGCCTGTGCCGGCACCGCCGGCAGCCTGGGACAGTCTCGTGGGCGCGCCGACGGATTGGGGTACCGGACATGATTCCGGTGCGCACCCCGGTCAGCCCGGACCGGACGGCGACGGCGTGTTCCGCACGGTGGATGTGATGGCGGAGCCGCGGTCGGGGAATGCCGCCCCGGTCTATCCTCCGATCCTGCGCGATGCCGGCGTCGAAGGGACCGTCTCGGCTCGATTCGTGGTCGATTCCACGGGCCGCGTCGAGCCGGCGAGCATTGCGTTCGTGGACACTGCGAGCGCGCTGTTCCAGCAGTCCGTTAGGCGGGCACTGGCCTCGGCGCGCTTCTCGCCGGCCAAGGTGAACGGCCGGGCCGTGCGCGTGCTCATGGCGCAGACGTTCACGTTTCGCCTGCGCCCCTGAGCGCGGCGCGCACATCCGAGGGCGGGGCCGGGCGCGCCTACCCGGCGGCTCCTCTTGCGTTACCTAGGACTCAGAGGTATATACTACGGAGTCCTAGGTATCGGAGGCCGGGGCCGCCGCGGGTGCGGCTGGTCGCGATCTCCCAGCGCGGACGGCGCCATGGCAGACCCCACAACCGAATTTCTCAAGGGCACGCTCGATCTCATGATCCTCAAGACGCTCTCCTGGGCGCCGGCGCACGGCTATGGCATTGCGCGTTGGATCGAACGCTGCACCGACGACGTGCTCGAGGTGGAAGAGGGCTCGCTCTACCCCGCGCTTCACAAGCTCGAGGACGAGGGGCTGATCACGGCCGAGTGGGGCATCACGGAGCACAACCGCCGGGCGAAGTTCTATCGCTTGACGCCCGCGGGCAAGCGCCGGTTGGCCGCATCGCATGCCTATTGGTCGCGGTTCGCCGGGGCGGTGTCGAAGGTGCTCGAGACGGCGCCCGCATCCGCCTAACGATGCCCGTGTCGGATCCGCAGCAAACCCCCGCGCCCGAGGCCCGCCGGGCATCCACCTGGCGGCGCTACCTCCGTTTCTGGGGGCCCCACGCCGCGTCCGACGTGGACGACGAGCTCCGATTCCATCTCGAGATGCGCGAGCGCGACTACCTCGTGCGCGGCTTGTCGCCCATCGACGCGCACACCGCTGCGCTGCGCCGCCTCGGTAACCTGGACTCGGCGCGCACCGCCTGCATCGGCATCATCACCCGGAGAGAGCGACGTATGGCACGAGCGGAAATGCTGGACGTGCTGCGGCAGGATGCGAAGTTCGCGCTGCGCACGCTCGGCCGCCACAAGGCGTGGACGGCCGTTGCGGTGTTCACCTTGGCGTTAGGCATAGGCGCCAACACGGCGATGTTCAGCGTCGTCGAAGGGGTGCTCTGGCACTCGCTCCGCTATCCGAACGCCGACCGCCTGGTCTTCGTGGTGCGGATGCCGAAGCAGGACCTGGGCAACGACCGGGTCTTCGTGAGTCCCTCGACGAGCGTCGCGCGCGCGTGGCGCGAGAGCGCACGATCGTTCCTCGACATCAGGGCGTACTCCACGCGAGACGTGCTGCTCCGCGCTCGGAATGCGACGGTTGCCGAGTCGAGCCAGGCGGGCACCGAGGCCGGTGCGACGCTCGTGCACGCCGGGATCATCATGTCGGATTTCTTGCAGTTTGCCGGCGGCCGTCCGCTGGTAGGCCGCGGCTTCACCGCGACTGAAGCCCACGAGCACGCCCACGTGGCGATGATCAGCGAGGCCATGTGGCGCGGGCGATTTGCCGGCTCGCGCCGCGTCGTCGGCCGCTCGATCGCCATCGATGATTCGCTCTACACCGTGATCGGCGTCATGCCGGAGAGCGTTAGGCTTCCGCGCACCTTCGGCGCACCGGACGGCACGGACGTATGGCTGCCGCGCGACCTGTCGGACGACAGCACCTTCTCGCCGACGGTGGTCGGGCGGCTGCGGCGCGGCGTCACGCTCAAGGCCGCTGCGACGCAGCTCGACTCGATCGCGGCACGCGCCGAGCGCGCTTCGGAGACGGCACCGGGGGGACGCGCGGCCCGCGCGCCGAAGGCGGCGCCGCTCCAGTACAGCACGCAATTGCTGCGCCCGGAGCAGCTCGTCACGATCCACGATTCGCTGATGCTGCTCACGGGTGCCGTGTCGCTGGTGTTATTGATCGCATGCGTGAACGTGGCGCACCTGCTGTTGGCGCGGGCCGCCACCCGCGACCGCGAGATGGCGGTGCGGGCGGCGTTAGGCGCGAGCCGCAGACGACTGCTGCGCCAGCTGGTGACGGAGAGCCTCGTGCTGGCGGGCGCCGGATGCGCGGCGGGCATCGGCGTCGCATGGCTCGCCCTCGATGCGCTCACTGCGTTGCGGCCGGCGAGCATGGTCGCGTTGGCGGACGTGCGGTTGGATGCGACCGCGTTCATGATCGCCGTCGCGATTTCCGTCGCCACCGGCATCGTGTTCGGCGTTGTCGGCGTGCTGCACGGCGGGCGGTACTCGGCGCACGACGCGCTCAAAGGTGGCGCACGTTCCGTTAGTCAAACTGCAGGCCAGCGCCGCACCCGATCGGCGCTCGTGGTGAGCGAGATGGCGCTGTCCGCCACGCTGGTGGTGGGCGCCGCGCTGCTCGTCCGCAGTCTCGTCAACCTGCAGAGCACGGACCCGGGCTTCCGCCCCGATGGACTGTACTCGGTGTCCATTCCCATGGTGCAGACGACGCAGGATGCGATGGAACGGCGCACGCGCGTGCTGGAGGATCTCGAGCAGCGCGTGCGATTGATGCCGGGCGTGCAGGATGCGGTGATCGCGGACGCGGCCCCGCCGAATCAGTCGTTCTATGAGGGCGCGCTGCAGTTCGAAGGCCACGCGCCTCCGCCGCCGGGCAGCACGTCGTTCTTCAGCTACAACGGAACGGAGCCTAACTATTTCCGTCTGATGGGACTCAGAATCGTCAAGGGCACGACCTTTACCGACACATCGAAGGCGGCAGGGCAGGTGGTTGTGAACGAGGCGATGGCTCGCAAAGGCTGGCCCGGACAGTCGGCGATTGGCCGTCGCCTGCGCATCGTGAACGACGATGGATCGGGCAATTGGCGCACGGTTGTCGGCGTCGTCGCAAATGCCCGACTGGCAGGCATGACGAGCGATCCGACCGAACCGATGGTATTCGTGGCGTCGTCGGAGCACTTCAATCCCACGCTGCTGGTGCGCACGACGGGTCTCACACAGCCGATCATCGCCCTGCGCCGGGCCGCAGCCGAGGGCAATCGTGGGATGGCGCAGCCCGATGTGCGGAGCGTGTCCGATGCCATGTCCGCATCGCTGGCTGAGCCGCGGTTCACGATGCTCTTGTTGGCGATGTTCAGCGTACTCGCGCTCGTGCTCGCGGCGGTTGGACTGTACGGCGTGATGGCCTACTCGGTCGAACAGCGCACGCGCGAGATCGGGATCCGGATGGCGCTTGGCGCCAGTCGCCAGGAAGTGGCGCGCACGGTGCTGCGCCACGGCGTGTCGCTGGCGCTGGTTGGCGGCGCGATCGGGCTACTCGGCGCCTTCTGGGCGACGCGTCTGCTCACCAGGATGCTGTACGGCGTTGCACACACGGACGCCGTGTCGTTCGGCGCCGGCGCAGTGGTTCTGTTAGGCACGGCCGTGCTGGCGTGTCTCGTGCCCGCGCGGCGCGCGGTGTCGATCGATCCGGCCATTGCGATGCGAACGGAATGAGTCCGGCCGCGGGTGCGAATCGTCAGGCGTCATCACGACGTGCGGAGGACCTCGAGCGGCTCCGCGCGCGCGGCCCGCTCCGCCGGTGCAAGACACGCCACCAGCATCAGCCCCAACAGCAGCGCCTCGGCACCGACCAGGGACACCGCATCCAAGTGCGGGATCCCGTAAAGCGCGCTGTCGAGCAGCCGGCTGGCCCAGAGCGCCACGAGCGCGCCCGAGCCGATCCCGGCCAGCCCCATGATCACCGCTTCCCGAATCACCATGCGGCGCAGGTCGCCGGGGCGCGCGCCTAACGCAATGCGCACGCCGAACTCGTGCCTCCGGCGTCCCACCGAGTACGCCAGCACCGTGTAGAGGCCGACCGTGGACAACACGAGCGCGCTTAGGCCGTAGACCGCGAAGACGAGCGCGATGAACCGATCGGCGGCGGTGATCCGATCGTACCGATCGAGCCACGGCGTGGGCGACTGGAAGTGGCGCAGCCCGGGCGTGCTCTCGACGACGCGGGTGACGGCAGTGGCGACCGGCCCACCGTTCGCGCCAGCGCGGATGACGATCTGCCGGTACGGGCCCGCGCCGTGCGCGCGAACGACATAGACGATGGGCACGGGTTCGAGGTTCGGATCGGGCTCGAAGAAGAGCGCCGCGTTTCGCGCAACGCCCACGACGGGAATCCAGGGGGCGCCGGAACCCTGATTGCCGAGGGCGAGCTGTCGCCCCACGGCACGCTCGTTGGGCCACAGTGCCGCGGCTGCGCGCTCGTCGACGATGGCGACGCCTGCGGACGCCGCGTCGCCGTCCTGGAAGTCGCGGCCGGCGACCACCGCAATGCCTAACGCTCTGAGCAGATTCGGGCTGGCGTCGATGTAGAATCGCGCGAACAGGGTGCGTGTGGCCTCGGCGCCGTCCTCGCCGAGGATCTGGTCGTGCGCCGGCTCGTCCATGGAGAGCTGCGCGCCGGCGCGCACCCCGGCCACGCGAGACGCCCGGTCCACCAGCGTACGGAACGCATCATCGACGGTCGTGCCGTTAGGCAGCGCCGCCGGCGCCAGGCCGACCGACAGGTCGAACAGCCCCCGCGCGTCGTAGCCGAAATCAAAGCGGCCGATCGTGTCCGCCGTGCGCCACATGAGGCCGGCGGCGAAGAGCACGACGAGCGCGAGCGCGATCTCTCCGGCCACGAGGCCGTGCATGCCGCGCCGGCCGACCAACGCCAGCGACGCGTCGCCTTTGAGCGGCTCGGCGGGATCGACGCGCGAGGCGCGCAGCGCGGGCAGCAGGCCGAACGCCACCAGCGAGGCCGACGTGGCCGCCAACACGAATGCATAGACCTGCCACGTCAGGTGCGGCGGAAGGAACACGCCGTCGGTGATCGACACGGGCATGGCGGCGCGCACGAGGTCCGTTCCCCACCGGCCGCCCACGAGGCCCACGCCGCCGGCGCCGAACGCGATCGCGGCGCACTCGGCCAGCTGGTGCCGCACGAGGTCGCGTCGCGATGCGCCTAACGCAGCCCGAACGGACAGCTCGCGCCGCCGCGCGATGCCCCGCACCGAGACGAGCGTCCCCGCGTTCGCGCACGCGATGAGCAACACGATCACGGCGGACGCCGCCAGCATGTGATGGTCGTCCACCTGCAGCGCATCGGGGCGCAAGTCCCACGTCGTGTACCAGTAGGGCAGGTCGCTCCGCCCAACGGAAGCGGTGAGCCGGCGCGCCAACGCAGCCAGCTCCCCTCGCGCCTCGTCGAGCGTCGCGCCGTGTCTGAGACGTGCCACCAGCCAGGGGTACGGCAGCTCGGGCGTCCCTGGAGCCGACATCGACGCGGGCATCCACATGTCGACGTCGTACGGATACCGCACGCCCGCCGGCATCACGCCGATCACCTGGTACATCGTGCCGTTGAGCGCGATCGTCACGTCGCGCAGCGAGCGGGGTTCGTGCAGCAGAGCGCGCCAGATGCCATCGCTCACGATCACACCGGACTCGGTTCCGTCAGGATCGCCGGCAAAGTCGCGGCCGAGCCGCGGCCTCACCCCGAGCACGCCGAAAAGGTTAGGCGTGGCGCTCGCCGCGTATACCGTTCGCGCGTTCCCGCCGGCGTCGGCGATGGTGTTCTGGTGCAGTCCAACCGCAGCGACCGAGAAGCTTCGCGCCGAGCGGAGCATGTCGTACTCGGCCGCACGGAGACGCGGCGGCGCGCCGCTACTCGGCCCGCCGTGCAGTACGATGGTGAATGCGCGCTCCGGCTGCGGATACGGCACGAAGGGGTGGTGCGCCGCATCGAGCGCGGCGAACATGGTCGTCGCCAATGCGAGGGCGAGCCCAAGGGTGCCGGTGGCGAGGGCGAAGAACGCGGGATTCCGACGGACCAGCCGAAGGGGACTCGACACCGAAGCCATGGCGCGCGACCGGGCGGGGGACGCCCGGATCACGAGTCACCCGGCCAAACGCAACCTGCCTAACGAGAGCCTGGAATCGCCGCGGGCTGTGCCTGGTAGCCCATGGCTTTCAGGCGGGCGATGCGCAGCGCCATCGGCGGGTGCGTGCCGAACAACTCGGCCACTTTGCCTTCCTTCGAGTTGAGGTGGCGACCAGTCGGATCGGCAATGCACATCTGCGCGGCGCCGCCCTTGATGCTCTTCGTGGGTGCGTCCGCGTCTTCGATTTTTCCCAGCGCCGTGGCGAGCGAGAGGGGATTGCGCGTGAACTGCGCGCTCATGGCGTCGGCCAGATACTCGCGGTCGCGGCTCACGCCGAGCGCCATGAGGCGCATGATGATCGGCGCGAGGATCCAGCTCACGATCCAGAGCACGAGCAGCACGATGAGGAGCACGCCGTTGCCGCCGCCGCGGTCGTCCCGATCGCCGCCGCTGCTGCGCCGTCCACCGCCCAGCCCGCCTAACGGATTGCCGCCGTAGAAAAACATCCGCCCGACGCCGTCGCCGATGAGCGTGACCGCGCCCACCAGCGCCGCCAGCTGCGTCATCAACCGCACGTCGAGGTTCTTGATGTGCCCCATTTCGTGCGCAACCACGGCCTGCAGCTCGTCGCGCGAGCACAAGTCGAGCAGCCCTTGCGTCACGGCGATGCTCGACGTGTTGGCGTCGTGTCCCGTGGCGAGCGCGTTCGGATCGGCATCGGGGATGATCCAGATCTTGGGCTTCGGCAGCCCCGATGCCACGGCCATCTCTTCGACGACGTTGTCCAACTGCTGTTCCTGCGGCGTCTGCGGATCCGTGAGCTCGCGCGCACCGGTGGACCACAGCACGCGCTTGGGTCCCGTCGTCCACGCCCACCAGGCCATGCTGGCGGCGATGATCGTGAGGATGATGCCGAAGAAGGGAACGACGTGGTGGTAGGCGCCGGGGCCCGCGCCCTTCGTGTATTCGTAGAAAATGAAATCGCCGCCGAAGCCTAACCACGCGAAAAACAGGATGAAGCCAATCACCAGCCGTCGCGAACGCCGGCGATTGGCTTCCTGTTGGGCAAAAAGATTGCCGTTCTCGCTCACTTCTTCGGGTTCATGGAGAGATCGACCTTCACGTTCTCGCGCTCGGCGGCGTCGCTGATCTCCCACAATTCCGCCGGAGCGGCCTTCGCGAAGCCGGCCACGAGGTTGGCCGGGAACTGCTGCTGCTTCGTGTTGTACTGCGTGGCGGTGTCGTTGTAGAGTTGCCGCGCGAACGCGATTTTGTTCTCCGTCGACGTCAGCTCCTCTTGCAGCTGCGCGACGTTGCCGGTCGCCTTGAGATCGGGATAGGCCTCGACCACGGCGAAGAGTCTGCCTAACGCACCGGTCAGCTGCGATTCCGCGGCCGCCGTCTGCTGGACCTGCTGCGCCGACGGCGCGGCGCCGGCCGCCGGCGCCTGCACCGCAATCGCCTTGTTGCGCGCGGTCACCACGGCCTCGAGCGTGTCCCGCTCGAAGTTCATCGCGCCCTTCACGGTTTCAACGAGATTCGGAATGAGATCGTGACGGCGCTTGAGCTGCACGTCGATCTGCTTCCAGGCATTGAACACCTGGTTCTTGAGCGCAACCAAACCGTTGTACACGCCCACGAACCAGAAGCCAAGCACGACGACGATGATCAGCAGGACGATCAGACCCATGGGGACTCCTGGAAGCTCGTCGCGATGGAGTCCATCCTCGCGTCCGACGCTTCACGGCAAGGGTTCAGGTTGTGCTACCCCTCGAGATGCCCTACGAGCCCGCCAAGGCCACCGTTTCGTCTTGGGCGTTGTGCTCGAAAATCAACGCGCGGGCTCGCGCTCCGCGTCCGCTTCGGGCTGCTCAGGCTTGAGAAAACGCGACGCGGTGAGCAGGAACATCGGCGTGAGGAAATGCCCCAGCAGGCCGTTGATCCAGGTCAACGCGATATAGAAGCAGCCTAGTCCAAGAGCGGTCCAGAGGACCCCGAGTACACCGTTGGTAATCACGTCGTGTCCTTGTATGGATGGCAGTCCGACGCCGACTTCGAGAATGTACGAGGACGCCGCAGATGGGTCCAGTGTGACGGAGCACGACCAGGCCGGTAACTTTGCTGACATGAGCATCACCGCCCGGGTCCGTGACGAAGTGACGCGCGTGTTGGCTCCGTTCCCGCGCGTCGTCGTTGCCGTGTCCGGCGGTCTCGATTCCATGGCGCTGCTCGACGCCGTTGCGCATGCGATGCCCGCACGAGTGCTGACGGTCGCCGCGTTCGATCATCGCACCGGACCGGCGGCGCGTCGCGCGGTGCGACGCGTGAGCGCCGCGGCGCGATCGCTCGGCCTCCCGGTGCGCGTCGGTGTGGCGCCGGCGGATCTCGCGCAGCGCGAGGCGGCCTGGCGCGATGCGCGCTGGCAGTTTTTGCGAACCCTCGCGCGGGAGCACGACGCCGTCGTCGCCACGGGTCATACGCGAAACGATCACATCGAGACGATTTTCATGCGTGCGCTCCGAGATTCAGGCGCACGCGGACTAGCCGCGCTGCACGCCGGCGCCGGAGTCGTTCGTCCGCTGCTTTCGTTTACGCGCGACGAGCTCGCATCGTACGCTGCCGAGCGTCAGCTAGATTGGGTGGAGGATCCGTCCAATGGGTCGCTCGCGTACGCGAGAAACCGCGCGCGCCTCGAGATTCTGCCCGCGCTCGAGCAGGCACAGCCCGGGTTGACTGAGGCACTGTTGTCGGTGTCCAATCGTGCATGGGCGCTGAGGCGAGACGTCGATGAGTGGATCGATGCGCATGTCGACGTCCACGTGTCGGGCGCGCTCGAGGTTGCTCGCTCCTCACTCGTCTCCTATGATGCGGACCAGCTTCGTGTGCTCTGGCCGGCGCTGGCGTCGCGCGTTGGGCTTGCGCTGGACTGGCGTGGAACGGAGCGTCTTGCCGCGTTTACTATTACAGGAAGACCGGGCGCGCGCATTCAACTTTCTGGTCGGTTCGAGGCAGTGCGCGTCGGTGAAACCTTGCTGGTCCGTCGCGCGAATGGTGAGGCGATTCGCGGCTCGCGCGAGATGACCAACGCAACGTCGATCGGCGGCTGGCAGTTTCGTCGCGTAACGCAAGAGAGCGGGGCTGAGCCGGACGATTTGTGGTCCGCGTTGCTTCCCGCGACCGGTTTGCGGGTGGTAGTCCGGGCATGGGAGGCCGGCGATCGCATGCTGCCGCACGGGGCGGCCGTCGAACGCCGGCTGAAGGGACTCTTTCGCGACGCAGGGATCGACGCCGTGCGTCGCCGCGCGTGGCCTGTCGTGTTGGTGGATGAGCGGATTGTGTGGGTCCCCGGCGTTCGCCGCAGTTCTGCGGCCACCGTGCGGTCCGGTCGACCGATGGCGTTGTACCGATGCGAACGTGACGACTGCTGATCCGAGGTTGGACGGTCGCGCGATCAAACGGATTGCTTTCGACGAGAAGCAAATCGCCGCCCGGGTCAGGGAGCTGGGCGAAGAGGTGACCGCTCGGTATCCCGACGGCGAGCTGTTGGTGTTGGGTCTACTCAAAGGAAGCTTTATCTTTCTAGGAGACCTCGTCCGACAAATCCGGCGTCCGCTGCAGGTCGATTTCCTGGTCGCTTCGAGCTACGGAGACGGCACGGAATCGAGCGGGCATGTCAGGCTCGTCTATGATCCGGAAACCACGCTCGAGGGAAAGCACATAATATTAGTAGAGGACATCATCGACTCGGGCCGGACGTTGAACCGGCTGATTGGTCTGCTTGAGTCACGACGGCCGCGTTCGCTTGACATTTGCGCGTTGCTTCACAAGCACGTGGCCGAGCACCTGCAGTATGAGGTAGCACTCGTGGGTTTCGATGCCCCGGATGAGTTCCTGGTTGGGTATGGGCTGGATCACGCTGAGAATTTTCGTCACTTGCCCTATATCGCGAGCTTGCAGTAATGGCTGACAAACTGCCGCCAAAACGAGACCTCAACTTCTGGCGCATCTCCAAGACGCTCTCGTTCTGGCTGCTGCTCATTCTCATCCCGATCGCGTTCTTCCGCTTCTCCGGAAACGCGGGGGATTCGCCGGCCGAGATCGACTACACGATGTACGGTCAGCAGCTGGATGCGGGAAACATCCAGCGGGTGACCATCGAAGACGGCAAGACCATCGACGGCGAGTTTAAGTCCCGGATCCGGGTGAACAACCGGGATGTGAGCAAGTTCACGGTGCGGCTGCCGGTGGCGAACGACTCGCACGAGGTCGATCGCCTGCGCCAGAAAAACGTGATCATCTCCGCGCAGGATGCGAAGCCGTCGTTAGGCGGGTACGTGATCACGTTCCTGCCCTGGATCCTGATCATCGGCATCTGGATCTTCCTCTTCCGCCAGATGCAGGCGGGAGGCGCGAAGGCGTTCAGCTTCGGGAAGAGCAAAGCGAAGCTCCTCACGGGCGACACGCCGAAGGTCACGTTCAGCGACGTCGCCGGCGCCGATGAGGCGAAAGAGGAGCTGCAGGAAATCATCGAGTTCCTGAAGGATCCGCAGAAGTTCACGCGGTTAGGCGGACGCCTGCCCAAGGGCGTGCTGCTGGTCGGTCCCCCGGGCACGGGCAAGACGCTGCTCGCGCGGGCGGTTGCCGGCGAAGCGGGCCGGCCGTTCTTCTCGATGTCGGGGTCCGACTTCGTGGAGATGTTCGTGGGCGTCGGCGCGAGCCGCGTACGCGACCTGTTCGAGCAGGGCAAGGCGCACGCGCCGTGCATCATCTTCATCGACGAGATCGACGCCGTTGGACGCCATCGCGGCGCCGGGTTGGGCGGCGGACACGATGAGCGCGAACAAACGCTCAACCAACTGCTCGTCGAAATGGATGGCTTCGAGTCCAACGACGGCGTGATTCTCATAGCCGCCACCAACCGGCCCGATGTGCTCGATCCGGCGCTCCTGCGCCCGGGTCGCTTCGACCGTCAGGTGGTGGTCGACCTGCCGGACCTCCGTGGCCGCGAAGAGATCCTTCGCGTGCACCTGCGCCGCGTGCCGGTGGCGGAAGACCTCGACGTGAGCACCATCGCGCGCGGCACGCCGGGCATGTCCGGCGCCGACCTGGCGAACCTGGTGAACGAAGCGGCGCTGCTCGCGGCGCGCCGCAACCACGAACGCGTCTTCCTGTCCGACATGGAAGAGGCGAAAGACAAAGTGATGCTTGGCGCCGAGCGCAAGTCGATGGTCATGAAGGAAGACGAGAAGCGCAATACCGCGTACCACGAAGCCGGACACGCAGTGTGCGCGATCAAGACGCCCGGATGCGACCCGCTGCACAAGGTGACCATCGTGCCGCGCGGTCGCGCGTTAGGCCTCGCGTTCACCCTGCCCACCGAGGATCGCTATTCGGTCACGCGCCAGCAGTTGGAAGCCATGCTGGTGATGACCTACGGCGGCCGCGTGGCCGAGGAAATGATCTTCGGTCACGAGAAGGTGACCACGGGCGCCGCCAACGACATTCAGAAAGCGACGTCGCTGGCGCGCCGGTACGTGTCGCAATGGGGCCTGTCCGATGCGATCGGTCCGGTGCTGGTCGGCGACAACGAGCAGGAAGTCTTCCTCGGCCGCGAGCTGTCGCACCGCCGCGAGGTGTCGGAGAAGACGGCGCAGATGGTCGACGCCGAGGTGGCGCGCCTCCTAACGGACTCGTACAACCGCGCGCGCCAGACCCTGCACGACAATGCGGACTTGCTGCACGCGATCGCCGGGGCGCTGCTCGAACGCGAGACGCTGACGGCCGAGGACATCGAGATCCTGGTGCGCGGCGAGAAACTGCCGCCGCGCAAGATCCCGGGCCCGCCGCCGGCTCCCGCCACGCCGGTCGCCGTGCCGCAGCCCAAACCGGCCAAGCCGCCATTGTTAGGCGGGCCCGAGCCGGCGCCGGCGTAAGACGAAACAACGAGGCGGCGGCGCATCGCCGCCGCTTCTGCGACGCGGCGACAGCCGCCGCTTCCCCCAGTTTTACATGCCTTCCTGGGCCATCCGCCGCGGCTCCCTCTCGCTCGACCGGCCCGTCATCCTCGGCATCATCAACGTCACGCCCGACAGCTTCAGCGACGGCGGCCGCTTTCTCGTGCCCGAGCTCGCGGTAGAGCAGGGACTGCGGTTGGTCGACGAAGGCGCCGACGTGCTGGACGTGGGCGGCGAGTCCACCCGTCCCCAGGGCGCCGAGCCGGTCGACGCTGCCGAAGAGCTGAGGCGAATCGCGCCGGTCGTACGATCGCTGCGCGAGCAGGTCCCGCACGTGCCGCTGTCTGTGGACACGGTCAAGAGCGGCGTCGCGCGCGCGGTGCTCGACCATGGTGTCGACATCATCAACGACGTCTCTGCGTTTCGTCTGGACCCGGCCATGAGCGAGGTCTGCGCGGAAGCGCGCGCCGGTGTTATCCTCATGCATTCGCGTGGCGGCGTGAGCGAGATGGGGACGTACCGCTTCGCGAGCTATGGTGGAAACGTCATGGATGAGGTGATCGGCGAGCTCCGGCGTGCTGTTTCCGCGGCCGAATGCTCGGGCGTCGAACGATCGCGAATCGCGCTCGATCCCGGCATCGGTTTCGCGAAACGGACCGAGCACTCGGTGGCGGTCCTGGGCTCGCTCGGTCGCTTGGCGAACCTCGGGTATCCAGTGGCGATTGGTGTATCGCGGAAGCGATTCGTGGGCGAATTGAGCGGAGTGTCGATGCCCGCCGATCGCGTCGAAGGAACGATCGCGGCGAACGTCATGGCGCTTGCGTTCGGCGCGCGCATCTTTCGAGTCCACGACGTCCGCGCGGCTCGCCGGGCGCTGGATGTGGCCTGGAGCATTCTGCAGAGCAGAGACACGGCGTGAACATCCTCGATCAGTTTCGGTTTCTAACGTTCGGTTGGCGCGACGCAATCGAGATCGCGGTCGTGGCGTACGGCATCTATCGATTGTTGCTGCTGTTGCACGGCACGCGCGCGGTGCAGATGCTCATCGGGATCGTCGTCCTGGTGCTGACGTACGCACTGGCGTGGATCTTCAAGTTCACGATGATCACGTATTTGTTGGGCGTGCTGTTCACCTACGGCGCGTTCGCGGCGCTCGTGATCTTTCAGCCCGAGCTGCGGGCGGCGCTGGCGCGGCTGGGGCAATCGCGGGTGACGCGGTTCTTCAAGCGCATGGACGTGAGCGAAGTGGCGGAAGAGATCGCCGACGCTGTCGAGCGCCTGAGCCGGTCGAGCATCGGCTGCATCATCGCGCTGGAGCGGGAGATTGCGTTAGGCGACTACGTCGCGTCGGGCACCGAGATGCAGGCAAAGGTCTCCGCCGACCTGCTGGCCACCATCTTCACGCCGTACTCGCCGCTGCACGACGGCGCGGTGATCATCCGCGGCGACACGATCATCGGCGCCGGGTGCATCCTGCCGCTCACCCAGGCGCAGATGACCGACCGCACGTTAGGCACTCGGCACCGCGCGGCGCTGGGCCTGAGCGAGGAGAGCGATGCGCTGGTGGTGGTCGTGTCGGAGGAAAGCGCCACGATTTCGGTGGCGCAGAACGGACGCCTCCTCAGGGGACTGACGGCGCCCCAGGTCCGCGACCTGCTCTCCGGCCGCCCCCTCCGGACGTCTGCAGAGCAGCCCGTGCTGCAGATGCGGGCATGAGTTGATCGCCTGATTGCATCGCACTGTAAGCGGCGATAAATTCAGAGCTTATGCACTTTGAGGACATCGCCGATCGGGTGTCCGAGGTCCGACAGCGGATCGGCGCGGCGGCGGCGCGGGGCGGACATGGTCAGAGCGTCACGATCGTGGCGGTCACCAAGACGCACGGCGCAGATGCCGTCGAGGCCGCTTGGCGCGCCGGTCTCGCCGATGTCGGCGAAAATCGCATCCAGGAAGCGTTGCACAAGATGGACGAGACCTCGGTTCCAGTGCGGTGGCATCTCATCGGCCATCTCCAACGCAACAAGGTGAAGGGAGCAGTGGAGCGCTTCGCACTCGTCCACTCGATCGACAGCGAGCGTTTGGCGCGTGCGGTGCACGAATACGGCGCGTCGCGAGGGACGCCCGTGGATGTGCTGATTCAAGTGAATCCGTCGGGTGAAGAAACCAAGGGCGGATTTTCGCTGAAGGAGCTGCCGGCGGCCGCGGAGCGAATGGCAGGATTCACGGGTATGACGGTGCGCGGCGCGATGACGATGGCGCCGCTCGACGCCACCGAGATCGTTTTGCGGCGAGTGTTCGCCGGCGCACGGGAGGCGCGCGCACTGCTCGCCCGGACGTGCGGGGCGCACGTGACCGAGTTGTCGATGGGCATGTCCAACGACTACGAGGTGGCGGTGGAAGAGGGGGCGACGATGGTACGGCTCGGCACCATCCTGTTTGGAGCGAGAGACCAATGACAGACGAAGCCTTTCATCTCTCACCGCTCGACGTGCGTCGCTGGGACTTCGGGGCGAAGGCGTTCCGCGGCTACGACGAAAAGAAGGTCGAGGATTTTCGCGCGCAGGTGGCCGATGAGTTGGAGCGCCTGACGCGCCTCAATCAGGACCTCGAATCCAAAGCGCGCGGATTCCACGAGCAGCTGCGTGCATTCCGCGAGCGCGACAAGGCGCTCAACGACGCGCTGGTGTCCGCGCAGCAGCTGCGATCGGAAATGCGCGAGCAGGCGGAGCGCGAAGCGCAGCTCATCCTGCGCGAGGCGCGCGCCGAGGGCGAGCGGCAAGTCGAGGTGGCACGCGCGGAGATCCGTCGCCTCGAGGGCGAGCTGACGACACTCGAGAAGGCACGGTTGACGTACGTCGGGCAGCTGCGCGCACTGGTCGAGCGCCACCTGGCGGAGCTCAACGCGGCCGAGATGCCGGCGCGGCCGTCGCGCACGAGCGGGGAGTCGGATGCTGTGGAACCGCGCGCGCACGTGAAGACGCCGGCGTGGCTGGAGTCGCTCGTCAAGGAATGACGGGAGTGCGACTCGACGATCCACGCCTGGCGCCGGCGCAGGTCCCCGCTCGACACGCGCACACGCGCGCGCAGGCGGCGGTGGCCGCTGCGGCTGTGCGCGACCGCTTCGATGGCCCCACCGATGTTGCGGTCATCCTCGGCACGGGACTCGGCGCACTGGCCGACGAGATGGATGTGCAAGTGGCCATCCCGTATGCGGACATTCCAGGTTTCCCGTTGTCCACGACCGAGTCGCACGCCGGCCGGCTGTTGTGCGGCACGCTGGCGGGCCGGCCCGCCGTGGCAATGCAGGGGCGCTTCCACCTGTACGAGGGGTACACGGCGCAGCAGGTCTCGTTTCCGGTGCGCGTCATGCGTGAGTTAGGCGCGCACACGCTGGTCGTGTCCAACGCGTGCGGCGGCATGCACCCGCTCTGGGACCCGGGCGATCTGATGATGATTGCCGACCACATCAACCTGCTCGGGGACAATCCGCTCATCGGGCCGAACGACGACTCGCTCGGCCCGCGCTTCCCGGACATGTCGTGCGCGTACGATCGGGACCTGCGCGTGCTCGCGCGGAAAGCGGCCGCGGCGCGCGGGATCGTGCTGCGCGAGGGCGTGTACGTCGCCGTCACCGGGCCGAACCTCGAGACGCCGGCGGAGTACCGCTTTTTGCGGGCGATCGGCGCCGACGTGGTTGGGATGTCCACGGTGCCGGAGGTGATCGTGGCCGTACACGCGGGCATGCGTGTGTTAGGCATCTCCATCATCACCGACCGCTGCCTGCCGGACGCGCTGGAGCCGGCCACGGTCGAGCGGATCATCGCCGTGGCAGCCTCGGCCGAGCCACGTCTCACGGCCGTCGTGCGCGACGTCGTCAGTCAGCTATGACCGCCGCCGAGCCGACGGCCACGTATCGCCTGCTGCCGCCGGACCTCCCAGCCGACACGCTCGAGCAGCAGATCCTCGCCCAGTGGGAGGCCGAGGATCTGTTAGCCCAGACGCTGCGCGCGCGCGCGGGCGCCGACGAGTTCGTGTTCTTCGAGGGCCCGCCCACCGCCAACGGCCGCCCCGGCATCCACCACGTGTTGTCGCGCACGATCAAGGATCTCTTCTGCCGCTACCGCGCCATGAAGGGCTATCACGTGCTGCGCAAGGCCGGATGGGACACGCACGGCCTGCCGGTGGAGATCGAGGTCGAGAAGCGGTTAGGCATCAGCGGCAAACCGCAGATCGAGGAACTGGGCGTCGAGGAGTTCAACAGGCTGAGCCGCGAGAGCGTCTGGACCTACAAGAGCGAGTGGGAAAAGCTCAGCGCGCGCATCGGCTACTGGCTGGACTACAGCGACCCGTACATCACGTACTCGCACGAGTACATCGAGAGCGTGTGGTGGGCGCTGTCGGCGCTGCACGGGCGCGGCCTGCTCTATCGCGGACACAAGATTCTCCCGTACTGCCCGCGATGCGGCACGGCGCTGTCGAGCCACGAGGTGGCGCAGGGCTACGAGGATGTGCGCGATCCGAGTATCTACGTCGCGCTCGCGCTCGAGGGCGAAGAGGGAACGCGGATCCTCGTCTGGACCACGACGCCGTGGACGCTCGTGTCCAACGTGGCGCTGGCGGTGCATCCGAGCCTCGTGTATCTCGAGCTGGCGCGCCGCGACGGCAGCGAGGCCAACCTGATGCTGGCCGAGTCGCGCGCGGCCGCTGTGTTAGGCGACGACTGGCCCGACCGCTGGCGCGTCGAGCGGCGCGTCGTTGGGCGCGAGCTCGCCGGACGCCGTTATCGCCGGCCGCTCGACTGGATTCCGTACACGACGGGCGAACACGAAGTGATCGTCGCCGAATCCTTCGTGTCGGCCGAAGATGGCAGCGGTGTGGTGCACATGGCCCCGGCGTTCGGCGCCGACGACTACGCCGCGGCCCAACGGCACGGACTCGCCTTCCTGCAGCCGGTCGATCTGCGGGGAGAATTCCCCGCCGACATGCCGCTCGTGGGCGGGATGTTCGTCAAGAGCGCGGATGCAGTGATCATCGAAGAGCTCCGCCGCCGCGGCGTGCTCTGGAAGGCGGGAACGATTGAGCACTCGTACCCGCACTGCTGGCGGTGCGGCACGCCGCTGCTCTACTACGCGCGCGAGTCATGGTTCGTCCGCACCACTTCGTTCCGCGATGCCATGCTCGCGCGCAATGCGCGCGTCGACTGGCATCCGAGCGAAGTCGGACAGGGTCGGTTTGGCGAGTGGCTCGAGAACAACATCGATTGGGCGCTGTCGCGCGACCGCTATTGGGGCACGCCGCTCCCGGTGTGGGTGTGCGAACGCGACGCATCGCACGTGACCGTGGTCGGCTCCTACGCCGAGCTCGCCCGCCGGTTAGGCAGCGAGCTGCCGCCGGACTTCGACCCCCACAAGCCGTACATCGACCGCTACGAGCTGCGCTGCGACCAGTGCCGCGAACCCGCGACGATGCGGCGCGTGCCCGAGGTGATCGATACCTGGTTCGATTCCGGGTCGATGCCGTTCGCGCAGTGGCACTACCCGTTCGAGAATCACGCGATCATCAACCGCCAGTATCCGGCCGACTTCATTGCCGAAGGCGTCGATCAAACGCGCGGGTGGTTCTATTCGCTTCTGGCGATCGCCACGGGCCTGGGCGACGCGTTGCCTAACAACGTCACCGACGGCGGCACCAGCGCGCTCGCCGCGCCGTATCGCGCCGTCGTGGTCAACGATCTCGTGCTCGATGCCACCGGCGCCAAGATGTCGAAGAGCAAGGGCAACGTGGTCGATCCGTGGGCAGTCATGGCGCGCCACGGCGCCGACGCGACCCGCATCTTCCTCGTCGCATCGAGTCAGGTCTGGCTGCCGCGTCGCTTCGACGAAGAGCTGATTCGCGACCAGGCCGGCAAGTTTCTTCTGACCCTCAAGAACGTCTACAGCGGCATGTTCGCCCAGTACGCGAACTTCGGCTGGACCCCGGGCGGCGACGACCCGCCGCTCGCCGAGCGGCCGCTCGTTGACCGCTGGGTGCTGTCGCGGCTCGCGTCCGTCTGCCACCAAGCGGACGAACTCATGTGGCGGTACGATGCGACGTTGGCGTTGCGTGCGATCATGGACTTCGTGGTCGACGACGTGTCCAACTGGTACGTGCGGGTGAACCGGGCCCGGTTCTACGACGTCGACGCGCCGGACAATCGCGCTGCGTTCGCCACACTGCACGAGGTGTTGGTGGTGACGTGTCGTCTGCTGGCTCCGTTTGCACCGTTCGTCACCGATTGGATGCACCGCGAGCTGACGGCGGCCGGCGACGGCGGCGGTGGAACCTCGGTGCACCTCGCCCCGTTTGGTGGGTGCTCCATGGCGGAAGCCGACGCGGCGCTCGAGCAGGCGATGGGCCACATCCGGCGGCTGACAACGCTGGCGCGGGCGGCGCGAGAGGATGCAGGAGTGAAGATCAGACAGCCGCTTTCCAGGCTCGTATGTGTGGTGCCAAATTACAGGGCTGGTGTATTGGACACGTTGGTGCCGCTCTTGCGTTCAGAGCTGAATGTGAAGCAGGTGGAGTTCGCGCTCACCGGGGATGCACTCGTTCGTCTCGAAGCGAAACCGAATTTTCGCGCGCTCGGCAAGCGATTCGGCAAGCGGACGCCGCTCGCCGCGAAAGCGGTGGCGGCGCTGAGCAGTGATGCGTTGTTGGGCTTTTCACGCGGCGAGTCGTTGGTGATTTCAGTCGAAGGCGAGTCGCATGCCCTGGCGCACGAGGACCTGGACGTCGTTCGACGGGCGACGGGCGATCTCGTCGTGAAAGAAGAAAGCGGCTATTTCGCGGCCATCGATCCCGAGGTAAGCGAGCCTTTGCGCCGCGAAGGGTTGGCAAGAGAAGTGGTGAACCGCGTCCAGCGGATGCGGAAAGATTTGCGGTATGTCGTGAGCGATCGGGTGCGGTTGCAGGTAACAGGAAACGCCGACGTGGAGAACGCCGTCCGGGAACACCGGAATTACGTGGCGGGGGAAGTGCTCGCGAGCGACGTCATCATCGGCGGTGACGTCGCGGCAACAGTTGACGCGGTGCAGACGGTCGAAGTGATGGACGACGACGTCCGCATTGCCCTGACGAGAGTGCACTAGCGATGCCGTCTTCAGCGAGCTCGAAGAAGAGCAAACCGATGACCAAGAAGTTGCTGACGCACTTCGAGAAGCGACTTCTCGAAGAGCGGAAGCGCGTGCTCAAGGAGCTCGGCAACTACACCGAGGCATTCAACGCCACGCCGCAATCGGCGGACGGCGACCTGAGCTCGTACTCGTTCCACATGGCCGATCAAGGGACGGACGCGATGGAACGCGAAAAGGCGTTTCTCTTCGCGAGCCAGGAGGGCAGGTTCCTGTGGCACATCGACGAGGCGTTGCGCCGGCTGTACAGGTCGCCGGAGACCTTCGGCAAATGCCACAACTGCGGTGAGGACATCGATTTCGACCGGCTCGATGCACTTCCCCACGCCCGGCTCTGCTTTGCGTGCAAGCAGCGAGAGGAAGATGCCAAGAAGCAGCAGCCACAGCAGGCCTAGGCCCGCGCTCTTCTGGTCGCTGGTCGCCGGTGTGGTGGCGATCGATGTGATCACGAAGACCGCCGCGGTCGAGTACCTTCCCGGGCAGCGGGTGCCGCAGAACGTGTTCGGCGAGATCGTACGCCTAACGCTGGTGTACAATCCCGGCGCGGCCTTCGGCCTCAATCTCGGACCGTGGTCGCGCGAGATCTTTCTCGTCCTCACGGTCGTTGCGCTGGTGATCCTCGGCCGCCTGTACCGCGGTACCCGGCGCGAGGATCTCCTGCGTGTGATCGCCCTCGGGCTCGTCTGCGGCGGTGCGGTGGGCAACCTCATCGACCGCGTGCGTTCGCCGGTCGGAGTCGTCGACTTCATGGACATCGGATTCCGCGACTGGCGGTGGCCCACGTTCAACGTGGCCGACATCGCGGTGAGTACCGGAGCGTTCCTGCTCGCGTGGGCGCTGTGGGGCGAGGAGCGCCGTCCCGAAGCGGACCTCCAGCATCTCGGGTCGGAATCCGTGGCCGATGTGATCCCCGAGGTCATGCCGGAGCCCAAGGTGTCGAGCGGGGGGTGATCCCCCGATGACGGTTCGATCCTTCCCGGTCGAGGAAAGCGACGCGGCGTCGCGTCTCGACCTGTTCGTTGCCCGGAGCGCGGACCTCTCCCGCACGCAGGCGGCGACCCTCATCGCCAACGGCCACGTCGCAGTCGACGGCCGGCGCGAGAAGGCCAGCTACCGCATGCAGACGGGAGACAACGTGAGCGTCGACATCCCGCCACCAACCTCACGTGAAGTATTACCTGAAGCGATTCAACTCAATGTGGTATTTGAGGATGACGATGTGCTCGCCGTGGACAAGCCGGCCGGCATGGTGGTGCATCCTGCGCCCGGTCACTGGAGCGGAACACTCGTCAACGCGCTCATGGGACGCGGTAGTCCGCTGGCGGAAGGCGGCGGCACCGGGCGCGAAGGTCTGGTCCATCGGCTCGACAAGGACACGTCGGGGTTGCTGCTCGTCGCCAAGACCGATCGAGCACACCGGTCGCTCGGCGCTGCGATTTCGGCGCGACGGATCATCCGCCGATACGCGGTGCTCTCGTGGGGGCATCTCGATCAGGACCGTCTGACAGTCGACCGTCCGATCGCTCGTAACCCGCGAGACCGAAAGCGTATGGCAGTCGTCAGTACTGGGCGAACTGCACGGACGGACTTCGTGCGGCTCGCTCGGTTCGACGCGGCGGATTTTCTGCGCGCGCACCTGCACACGGGTCGCACGCACCAGATTCGCGTCCACCTCGCGTCGATCGGCCATCCGGTAGTGGGCGACGACACGTACGGCGGCGGCGGAGCGCGACGGCTCATGTCGCTTCCACCGCGACGACAGTTTCTGCACGCGGCGTGGTTGATCTTCCCGCACCCGGTGACCGGCAAACCGGTCGAACTGCGCTCACCGCTCCCGGCGGATCTGGTCCGGGCGATGGCCGCGGCAGCCGGGTGGGCGGAAGCGCCGTCTCTCTGGGATCCACTCGACGATTTTGGCTTCTACCGTCTCGACACCTGACCGCGCGGAGGCGCGCCTAACCGGGCAGGTCGTGCTGTGCCGGGTGGCGGGTCGCGTGGTGGCGGTCGAGTTAGGCACGGTGCGCGAGATCATTCCGGCGCGCCGGCCGACGCGTCTGCCCGGCGCGGGTCCGTTCGTGTCGGGACTCGTGAACGTGCGCGGGACGATCGTGACGGTGCTCGATCTCCCGGTGCGCTTCGGTCGTACGGAGGCCAGCCAGGGGGCGGGGGCGGGGGCGGGCTCGATCGTACTCATGGACCATGGTGCGAAGGTAGTGGGCGTGGCGGTAGATGAGGTGCTGGACGTCCGCCGCGAGGCGGAGCTCGAACTGGAAACGGAAGCCGAGGCGCTCGTGCCCGGCGGCGCGGTCCGCGCCGTGGGCCGGCTGGATGGCGAGGTGGTCGCGCTCCTCGACATTCACGACATCATCGCGCAAGTGCTCGCCTGATCGGAGGAACGTCACGTTGAGTCACACCGTCTTGGTCTGCGACGACGCGATCTTCATGCGCACCATGATCTCCGACATCCTGTCGCAATCGGGATTCGAGGTCATTGGCGAAGCGGAGACCGGGGTGCAGGCGATCGAGAAGTACAAGCAGCTTCGGCCCGATCTGGTGACGATGGACATCGTCATGCCGGACATGGGCGGGATCGATGCTGTCCGGGAGATCACGAAGTTCGACGGCAATGCACGCATTCTCATGTGCAGCGCGATGGGACAGCAGGCGCTGGTCGTCGAAGCCATCCAGGCGGGCGCGAAGGACTTCGTCGTGAAGCCGTTCCAGCCGAGCCGGGTCCTCGAGGCGGTGCAGCGCGTGCTGGGGTGATCGCATGATGCCGTGACCCGGCGCGCCGGCCGCCTGCCCAGCGACCGGCGCATCCGGCGTCCGTTAGGCGTCGCGGTCACGCATCGATCGAGTCGTCGCCCTGCGCGATGTGCCTGCGCCCCCCCACCGCTCCGTCGCTTCCCACATGGATCTCTCTCGGTACGCCGAACTCTTCCTCACGGAGAGCCGCGAGCATCTCTCCGCGATGAATCATGCGCTGCTCGCGCTGGAGAGCTCGCCCGAGGCGAGCGAGCCGGTGGGGGCGATCTTCCGCGCCGTGCACACGGTGAAAGGCATGAGCGCGACGATGGGCTATCGCGCGGTCACTGATCTGGCGCACGAGCTGGAAAGCGTGCTGGACCGCGTTCGCCGCGGCGAGTTGGCGGTGACGGCGGACGTGACGGAGCTCCTGTTCGAGGCCGCCGACGCGCTGGAGCAGGCCATCGAGGGAGCGGTGCAGACCGGAGTCGCCGCGGCCGACGACATCGCGGTGCCGGACGCCATTCTCGACCTGATTGCTCGCCTCAAAGCCCGTTCGGCGGCGGCCACGGGTGGGAGCGCCCCCAAGCAGGTCGTCGCGCCGAGCCGGGCGCCCGATCCGCGGCCGTCGCAGGCGGCGACGAGCAGCCGGTTGATCCGATTGCGCCTGGCGTCCGGCACCGCGCTGCGCGGCGCGCGCGCCCTCCTCCTGGTGAAGCGCGCCGCATCGTTAGGCACGGTGCTCGAGGTGATCCCGCCCGTCGAGGCGCTGCAGGCCGAAGAATTCGGCGCCGGCTTTTCGATCCACCTAAACTGCACGGCGCCGCGCGACGAGATCGTGCGCGCGATGTTCGCGGTCGGCGACGTCGATCGCGTGGAAGTGGACGGCGTCGAGACCGTCGGCCAGCCGCACCAGCAGACCGCGGCGGACGGCCAGGCCGGCTCGGCGGCGCGGCCGACGCGTCAGGTCCGCATCGATCTGCAGCGCCTCGACACTCTCATGAACATGATCGGCGAGCTCGTGATCGCCCGGGGACGGCTGCTCGACCTGGCTGCGCGACACGGCGACCCGGCATTGGACGAGGCGGTGGCGCTCGCCGCGCGGCTGATCGGCGAGATGCAGGACGAGGTGATGCTGAGCCGCATGGTGCCGGTGGGCCAGGTGTTCGACCGCTTCCCGCGTCTGGTGCGCGATGCGGCGCACGGTTTGGGCAAGCAGATCGTCTTCACCGTGGAGGGAAACGACATCGAGCTCGATCGGTCGATGCTGGACGAGATCGGGGATCCGGTGGTGCACCTGCTGCGCAACGCCGTCGACCACGGCATCGAGACGCCGGAGCAGCGGCGCGCGGCCGGGAAACCGGCATCGGGGTCGCTCGTGCTCAGCGTGTCGCGCGAACGGAGCACGGTGCTGGTGCGGGTGGAAGACGACGGGAAGGGGATCGATCGCGAGCGCGTGCTGGCGCGGGCGAAAGAGTTGTCGTTCGTCGACAAAGACAAGGCGTCGCTGTCGGACGAGGAGCTGATGCGGATCATCGCGCGTCCCGGCTTTTCCACCGCCGAGCGCGTGACGGATCTCTCGGGCCGCGGCGTGGGGATCGACGTCGTGATGAACCGCGTGCGCGCGATGGGCGGCGCGGTGGAGATGCGGTCGGTGCCGGGCCGGGGTACGGCGGTGACGGTGCGGCTGCCGCACACGCTGGCGATCGTGCGCGCGCTGCTGGCGCGCGTGCGCGACGAGGTGTACGCGGTGCCGTTGGCGCACGTGAACGAAACGGTGGAGCTGGATGCCCGTTCCGTTAGGCGGGTGCAGGGGCGCGAGGTGATGCTGCTGCGGGATGACGTGCTGCCGCTCATTCGCTTCGACGAGTTGCTTCGCCTCGGGGCGAGCGGGGCGGGCGCGCGCCATCAAGTCATCGTGCTCGAGGTGGGCGAGCGGCGTGCGGGGCTCGTGGTGGACGAGCTCACCGGGCAGCAGGACATCGTGGTCAAGCAGTTCGATCCGGCTCGTGAGAGCCTGGCGTTGTTCAGTGGTGCGACGATCCTCGGCGACGGTGCGCCGGCGCTGATCGTGGACGTGGGCAGTCTTCTCTGAGGGAACAGGCATGGCCGATCTACTGGCGTTGAAAGAGCGGCAACTGGATGCGTTGCGTGAGACCGCGAACATCGGTGCGGGGCATGCGGCGACGGCGTTGTCGCAGATGACGGGCAGCACGATCATGATCACGGTGCCGACGATCACGATCGCGGCGCTCGAGGATGTGCCGTCGCAAATCGAGGATGGTGAAGAGCCGATCGCGGCGGTGCTCATGCACATGATGGGCGATCTCACCGGGCGCACGCTGCTCGTGTTCCCGCGCCCGACGGCGATCAAGCTGGCGCAGCTCATGCTCAGGCGTCCGCAGGATCCCAACGGCGAGTTCGGCGAGCTCGAGCAGTCCGCGATCAAGGAAGCGGGCAACATTCTGAGCGGCGCCTACATGAACGCGCTGAGCGAGTTCATGGGACTGCTCCTGCTGCCGTCGCCGCCGAGCCTGGCGGTGGACATGTCGGCCGCGGTACTGACGACGGCGTATCTGCAATTCGGCGCCGAGCGCGACATGGTGTTCGCGATCGAAACGCAGTTCTACTTCCAGGGGCAGAACGACCGGCTGCGCGGGTTCTTCCTGCTGCTGCCGGACGTGGCGTCCCTGCAGACGCTCCTGCGCGCGGTGCGCGTCGCCTAACAATGACGGCGTCGCTCGCGTCCCAGCGTGACCGCGACATCCTGCGGTCGTACGCACGGCGGATCGATCCGTCGGACGCGGGCGCGCACAACAACCTCGGCGTCCTCTACTACAACAAGGGGATGTACGAGGACGCGGTGGCGGCGTTCACGAAGGCGCTGGAGCTGGATGCGAAGATGCAGGTGGCGCAGCGGAACCTCGAGGTGGCGTACTTCAACACCGGGTACTACGACCGGCGCGTCACCGAGCTGCGAGAACGGCTGCGACAGCGTCCCGATGACCGCGACGCCCGCTGGGAGCTGGGCCGCGCGTACGCGTCGTTAGGCGATTCGCGCGAGGCGGTGGCCGAATTCACGGCCCTGCTGTCGTACCACCCGCGCGACGTCGGCGCCATGGTCCAGTTAGGCCTGGCCGAGAAGGCGGGCGGCGACCTGGACGCCGCCGAGCAGTGGTTCGCCAAGGCGCTCGAGATCGAACCGGACAGCCCGCTCTGCAACTTCTACATGGGCGAAGTGCTGTACAACCGCGGCCTCAACGACGAATCGCTGGCCGCGCTCCGCCGCGCCATCGCGCTCAGCCCCGACAACGCCGACGCGCACTATCTGTTGGGCTTCGTGCTGGGCGACATGGGCCGCCACGAGGACGCCGCCGCCGCCGCCAAGCGTGCCATTCAACTCAACCCATCGCTGTCGCGCGCGCAGGCGAACCTGTCGATCGACCGGTACAACCCGGCCAAGTATGAAGAGCTGCTGCCCGAGCGCCAACTGCGCCGCTCGCAGCAGATGCTCGCGGTGGCGAAAGAAGACCAACTCGCCCACTACAACCTGGGTCTCGCGTTCCGCCAGAAGGCGTACTACGCCGAGGCGCTGCGCGAGTATCGTTTGGCGCTCGACCGCGGCGAAGATCGCCGGCTCGTGCTGCAGGCGATGGCCGAGGTGCATCTGCTCAAGCGCGATGCGGCGACGGCCGCGGAGCTTTACGATCGGCTGATCACCGAGCAGGCGGACAGCCCGAAGCTGTGGTGCGAGCGGGGCGTCGCGCTCCATCAGGCGGGAAAGCTCGCCGACGCCGCGGCGAGCTACGCGCGCGCGGTGGAGCTGGATTCCGAGTACGCCATCGCGCACAACAACCTTGGCGTCGCGCACTACCACCAGGGCGACTCGGAGCGTGCGATCGATGAATTCCGCACCGCGCTCTCCAAGCACCCCGCGTTCGTCAAAGCGTGGCTCAACCTGGCCCTGCTCCTGTTCAAGGGGAAGCGGCTGCAGCTGAGCCTCGAGGCGTACCGGCAAGTGTTAGGCGTGTTCCCGGAGCAGGCGGTCGCGTGGAACGGCATCGGGCTGGTGCTCGGCGAGCTCAAGAAATTCGAGGACGCGCGCAACGCGTTCGGCCGCGCGATCCAAGCGCGTCCCAACTATGCCGAAGCGCACTACAACCTCGGCTTCACGCTCTCGAATCTCGGCGATTTCGAGGGGGCGCTGCGCGCGACCAAGCGCGGGCTCGAGCTCGAGCCGTTCTACGTGGCGCAGAAGTTCGAGCTGGCAATCGATCTCGAGTACGAGGATCCCGACCTGTCGATCGCGCCGGATCTCGAGGGCGCGCAACGCGCGGACGGGGCGGTGGAGACGTTCTCGTTCGACCCGAAATCGCTCGACACGCTCTTCTCGGAGCTCAAGCAGCACACGCCGGTGCGGTCGCCGGTGGTGCCGCTGGACAATCCGTACGCCATGGGCGCCGAGTACCTCGCCAAGGGCATGCTGGACCGCGCCGCGGCAGAGATCAACCGTGCGTTAGGCAGAGGCGGCGACGCGGCGACGGGCCTCACCATGTTGGGCGATCTGTTCGCGCGCCAGGGATTCCACGGCGAAGCGCTCGAGCGCTACCGCCAGGCGCGGAGCGTCAACGGCACGGTGCCGCGTGCGCTGGCAGGCGAGACGCGCGCGCTGCTCATGTTGAACCGCGCCTCGGAAGCGCGCGACGTGGCGGAGCGGCTGCTGCAGGCGGATCCGCACGGCGTCGAGTCGCTGCTGCTGGTGGCGCGCGCCCGGGCGGAAACCGGCGAGTCCGAGGCCGCGCTCGAGCTGCTGCGACAGGCGCAGCGTCTCGCGCCGGCCCGCGCCGATGTGCTCAAACAGATCGGCGACATCGCTCGAGCCGCCGGGGATGTGGACGGCGCCATCCTCGCGTATCGCAACGCGCTCGACCTGGATCAGGATTTCGCGGTCGTCCACTACGACCTCGCGTTACTGCTCGCCCAACGCGGCGATGGTCCGGGCGCGGATGACGAGCTGTTGGCTGCGCTGGACGCGGTGCCGACCTACGTCGAGGCGACGCTGGCGTTGGCCGAGGTGCGGCGGCGATTCGGCCGCGCCAAAGATGCAATCACGCCGCTCGTCGACCTCCTGCAGCGCGACCCGTACAACATCGATGGGCTGTTGTCGCTGTCGGAGACGCTGCTCGAGGCCAATCGGAGCACCGACGCGGCGCGGGCCGTCGACCGCGTGCTGCGATTCGACCCGAAGCATCCAGGGGCGCTGCTGCTGCAGGGCGTGATCCTCGCCGACCGGCACCGCTACCGCGAGGCGATCGCGCTCTGGAACGAGGTCGTGGAGTTGGCGCCCGACAGCGCATTTGCGCGCCGCGCCCAGCGCGAGGCGCGGACGGCTGCCGATCTGCTGCGCATCTTCCGCAGCCGCCAGGAGGTGGCCTGATGGCGATCGAAGGGCCGCTGCGCGAGTTGGGCATTCACGATGTCTTCCAGCTGCTGGACCTGAGCCGGAAGACGGGTACGCTCACGGTGACGTCGCTGCTGCGCGACAACCAGGGCACCGTGTACTTCGACCGCGGCGGCGTCATCTACGCCGCCATCCGCAGCAACCCGCATCCGTTAGGCGAGCTGCTGCTGCGCGCCGGAAAGATCTCCGAGGGCGATCTCGCCCGGGCGCGCGACGCGCAGACCAGGTCGGGCGACGCCCGCCGGTTGGGCGAGATCCTGGTCGAGTCGGGCGCGTTGACGCGCCGCGAGCTCGAGCGGCAGGTGCGCTTCCAGGTGGAAGAAGTCGTGTTCGAGCTCATGTCCTGGCGCGAAGGCTTCTTCTCGTTCGAGGAGCGCGAGGTATCGAGCATCCCGGCCGAAGCGAGCATCCGCATCTCCACGGAGTCGCTGCTCATGGAAGGCGCGCGGCGCATCGACGAGTGGTCGCGCATCGAGGGAAAAATCCCGCATCTGGGCGTCGTGCCATCGTTGTGTGCGGTGCTGGACGACCACGCGGCGCAGCTCGATCTCCTGCCTAACGAGTGGGAAGTGCTGTCGGAAATCGACGGCGCGCGCGATCTGCGCGCGATCGCGTCCGAGCTTGCCCGGAGCGAGTTCGACGTGGCGCGCATCGCGTACGGGCTCGTCACGACGGGTGTCGTGGCGCTGCGCGACACGGGGGCGAACGGCTCGGGCGCTCCGGCGGCGGCGCAGGCGCAGGCGCATCTCGACCGGGCGCGGGAGGCGCTGCGCGCCAACGAGTGCGACCGGGCGGTGGCGGAGGCGCGCTTGGCGGTGGCGGGCCTGGACGGAGCGACGCTGCCGCGGCTCGTGCTCGCCCGCGCGCTCACGCGGGCGGGCCGGCACGACGAGGCGCAGGAAGAGCTGCGCCGCGTGCTGCAGGCGGACGCCCTGGAGCCGGCGGTGCATCTCGAAACCGGGTGCTGCGCGGCGTGGCGCGGCGATTACCAGGAAGCGCTCACCAGCTGGGATCGCTATCTGCGACTGGCGCCGGACGGTGCCGATGCGGCCGCAGTCCGCGAGTCCGTCGCCGCGGCGACGCGGCTGTCGAGCGTGCTCAAGGAGCGGATGGATGTCTGACGACATTCGCCGTCTGAGCGAAGAGCTGGCGCGGGACCCGTCGAGCATGGTGTTCCTTCAGTTAGGCGAGGCGCTGCGGCGTGGCGCGCAGCTCGACCTGGCGCTGCGCGTCGCGTCGCGCGGCGTGGAGCGCCACGGCGGCAACGCCGACGCGCACGATCTCCTGGCGCGCGTGCGCGTGGACCGCGGGGAGCTCGCGGAGGCGACCGCCGAGTGGGAGGCGGTGTTGCGCCTCGCGCCCGACCACGTGGGGGCGCGCAAAGGACTGGGCTACGTGCTGTACAAGCAGCACCGGCTGGAGGAAGCGGAGCACCACTTGGGGCTCGCGGCGGAGCATGGCGACGCGGCGGTGGAGACGGCGCTGCGGATGGTGCGGCGCCTCGTGCGCTACACCACCGGCGCCCCTGCCGGGAGCGCGCCTAACGGAGAGCGGGTCGCCGCGGCCGAGCGCCGCGTCGAGGACGAGGCGCGCCGCCTGTTCGCCGAAATCCTCGGCGACGGGCAGCAGACGGCGCTGCTGCTCGACGGCGACGGGCTGGTGACGGCCGGCGCGTACGTCACCGCGGATGGCGAGGACGTCGCGCAGGACATCGGCGCCGCGTTGACCGGCGTCCGCGACGAAGCCGACCGGACGGTGAAACATCTGCAGTTAGGCGCCTGGCGCGCCGTGGTGTACGAAACCGAGGTCGCGACGATCGCGCTCGGGCCCGTGCTCGAAGATTCGCTGGCGCTGGTCGCCGCGGCGCGCACGCTGCCCTTGGGTCTGGTGCGCCGGGTCCTCGACCGCTGCGTGCAGCGCGCCGAAGCGTGGCTCACGGAGGTGGCGTGAGCACGCCCTACACGGACGCGCTCACGGCGGTGACGCGGCAGCGCGGCGTCCTCGGCTGCCTGCTGGTGAGCGAGGCCGACGGCATCATCGTCGACGCCGACGTGCAGGTAGGCATCGAGGCCGGCGTGGTGGGGGCGCTGGTGGCGTCCCTCTACCGGCGGGCACGGTTAGGCACCGATGCGGCCGGGCTGGCGGCGGTCGGCTTCCTCCAGCTCGAGGCCGAGCACGGGCACGTGTGCGCCGTCGGCCGCGACGGACTGGTGCTGGCCACGCTCGCCGAGCCGAAAGCTCATATCGGCCTCATCCGCAGCGCGATGCTGCACGCCCTGGAGGCGGTGTGAGAGCCCACGTCGCCGAGGCGTGGGTGGAAGCGCCGCTCCAGCGATTCGTGGACGATGCCCGCGTCCAGTTCGCGCTCCTGCTGCATCCGAGCGGCCAGGTCCTCGGGCAGTTCGGGTTCACGCGGGCCGTCGACGTGATGGCGGCGTGTGCGTTAGGCGCCGCCATCCACGCGTCGGCGGGCGAGTTGGGCAAGGAGCTCGACGGCCATCCCTTCCGCGAGCTGTACCACGCCGGCCGCGAGCGGCAGGTCTACATCGCCGAGGCGCCCACGGCGCGCGGGGCGCTGGTGCTGCTCACGGCGTTCGACGCCGAAAGCTCGCTGGGATTGGTGCAGGTGTACTTCCGCGAGCTGCGCGACGCGCTCCGACAGGCCGCGCCGCCGGCGGCGGAGTCGGGCCCGGCGCTCGACGGCAATTTCGAGCACGACCTGAATCGCAGCCTCGCCGTCCTGTTCGGACGCGCGCAGCAGCCGGTGTCCGGCGATCCACAGTCGACACGTCCTCCAGCCTGAGCCGCCTGTGCCTCTCGTCAACTACGCGACGCGCGAGATCACGTGCAAGATCGTCTACTACGGGCCGGGCCGGTCCGGCAAGACGACCAACCTGCACTACATCTACGGTCAGGTGCCTAACGATCGCAAGGGCACCATGGTCTCGCTGGCCACGCAAACGGACCGCACCCTGTTCTTCGACTTCCTGCCGCTCGACCTGGGTTCGATCTCGGGGTTCAACACGCGCTTCCAGCTGTACACGGTGCCGGGCCAGGTCTACTACCAGTCGACGCGAAAGCTGGTGCTCCAGGGCGCCGATGGCGTCGTGTTCGTCGCCGACAGCCAGGTGCGCCAACTCGACGAGAACGTCGAGAGCATGCAGGATCTGCACGCGAATCTCGCCGAGCACGGCATGGACGTGCGCACGGTGCCGCTCGTGCTCCAGTACAACAAGCAGGACCTGCCCCCGGAGCTCATCCACGACACGGCCACGTTAGGCGATGCGCTCAACTTCCGCGGCGTGCCCGCATTCCCGGCCGGCGCCCTCCACGGCACCGGCGTGTTCGAAACGCTGCGCGGCATCTCGGAGCTCGTGCTCCGCCGTTTGAGCACATCGGGCAGTCCGGCGACGCCGTCGACCGCGCACGCAGGGAGTCGCTGAGGTGGAGTTGGACGCGCGCTACCGCTTCGAGAACTACATCGTCGGGTCGGCGAACCGCCTCGCCGTGTCGGCGGCGCGCGCCGTGGCCCAGGCGCCGGGCGCTGCGTTCAACCCGCTGTTCATCTACAGTGGATCGGGGTTGGGCAAGACGCACCTCCTGTTGGCCATCGGCCACCTCGGCCGGCAGTTGCAGCCCGATCTCAAGGTTGCCTATTCCACGGTCGACGAGCTGGTGGACGAGCTCAACGCGAGTGTCGCGTCGAGCGCGGTGGACGCGCTGCGCGAACGCTACCAGAACGTCAACGTGCTGTTGCTGGACGACGTGCAGTTTCTGGCCGGGCGCCGCGAGACGCAGAGCGAAATGCTGCGGCTGTTCAACGGCCTGCAGCGGGCCGGACGGCAGATCGTCCTGACGAGCGATCGTCCCCCGACGGAAATCGCGGATCTCGATGAGCGGTTGATCTCCCGATTTTCGGGCGGGCTCGTGGTGGACGTCGGCGCGCCCGACTATGAGACCCGCGCGGCGATCGTGCGGCTCAAGTGCGACGAGCGCGGCGCGACGTTCGAGGCAGGCGTGCTCGACGAGCTGGCGCGCATCCCGTTCGGCAATGTGCGCGAGCTGCAGGGCGCGCTGAACCGGCTCATCGCGTCGCAGACGTTAGGCGAACGCGCCGTGACGCCGCAGAACGTGCGCGACGTGCTGGGCGAGCGGCCGGAGGCCGGCGCGGCGGTGGCGGCGCCGCGCGCGGCCGCGGTGCTGAGCCGGAACGGCGGCAGCGAGTTCTCGAGCTTCCTGAGCGATCTGAGCGCGGTGGTTGCCCAACAGATCGAGCCGTGGCGGATCCGGCTGCTCGAGGTGATGTCGCGCTGGCGGGAAGCCGGGTTCCTGACCGCGGCGATCGAGCGCGCGCTCGAGAGCACCGAGGAGCCCGACGTGGAGGCGACGGTGCGCCAGTACGAGAGCGCGGTCGCGCGCCTCCAGTCGCTGGCGCGCGAGGCCGGGGCGCTGGATGCGGCGCTGGCGGCGTCGGATCTCTTCCGCGACCCGGAGCGGGTGGGCGAAGCCGAGCTCGCGGTGGCCCGTCTGTTAGGCGCGGCCGAGCCGCCGCCGGGCCCGTCGCCCGACTTCGTGCGCTCGGACTTCGAGGTGGGCCCGTCCAACCAATTGGCCGTGCACGCCGCGGACACGGTGATCGAAGAACCGGGCAAGAAGTACAACCCGCTCGTGATCTACGGGCCGGCCGGCGTCGGCAAGACGCACCTCCTCAATGCGTTAGGCAATGAGCTGATCGCCCTCCGCGGGGGCGCGACCACGGTGGCCTGCGTGAGCGCGGCCCAGTTCACCGAAGAGCTCATCGCCGCGCTCCGCGACGGCGCCATCGAGCGGTGGCGCGCGCGGTATCGCGTCGTCGACGTGCTCATCATCGATGACGTGCACGAATGCGCGGGCACCGAACGGACGCAGGAAGAGCTGTTCCACATTTTCAATGCGCTCTACGCGAGCGGCCGGCAGATCGTGTTGTCGATGCGCTGCGCGCCCAGACAGATCGAGGGCCTCGAGGACCGGCTGCGCTCGCGCTTCGAGGGCGGTCTCGTGGTCGAGATGCAGCCGCCGGATCACGTGCTGCGCGAGCGGCTGTACGCGCGGTCGCTCGCCGCGGCCGATGTGCGCCACGACCGATCGCTCGTCGACTATCTGGCGGCGCGCGCCGTGGGAAGCGTCTCCGAGATCACGAGCACCGTGCAGCGGCTAACGCAGGCCGCGGACGTCGTGGGCGTGCCGCTCACGGCGGGCTTTGCCCGCAAGGAGCTCGAGGGCAGGCTGGCCGCGCCGGCGATGGCGCACAACGGCACCGGGCATCCCGCCGACCCGATGTTCCTCGATGAAGAAAAGGTGATCTGGGACTGGCCCGACCTCTCCGGTCGGGCGATCGAGGAGTTCCGGTAGATGGCGATCAAGGGCAGTCTGCGCGAAGCGAGCTTGCCGGACGTGCTGCAGCTCCTGGCGATGGGACAGAAGACCGGCTGTCTCAGCGTCACGGACCGCAGCAACTTCGGCTACATCTACTTCGACCGCGGCCGCATCTCGTACGCATCGATCGTGAACCGCCGCGACCGGTTAGGCGACATGCTGGTCAAGGCCGCCGTGCTCACCCAGACCGAGCTCGACTCGGCCATCGACATCCAGGGCACGCAGCACCGCCACAAGCGGTTAGGCGAAATTCTCATCGAGCAGCAGATCCTCTCGCGCGAGGAACTGCACCGCTACATCCGCATCCAGATCGAAGAGGCGGTCTACTATCTCTTCACGTGGACGCAGGGGACATTCAGCTTCGAGGGCGACATCCGGCCCGATGAGCACGACGTCCTCGTCTCGATCAACCCGGAGTCGCTGCTGCTCGAGGGCGCGCGACGGGTGGACGAGTGGAGTCTCATCGAGAAGAAGGTCCCGAGCTTCGACATCATTTTCGGCGTCGACGACGGACGCCTCGCGGCGAGCGAGGCGCAGCTGACGCCGTTGCAGGAGCAGCTGCTGCCGCTCATCGATGGGCGCCGCGACGTGACCGCGCTGATCGATGCATCCGGCGCCGGCGAATTCGAGGTGGGGAAGGCGCTCTACGGATTGGCGACCGCGGGGTTCCTGCACATCATTGGGAAGTCGCGGCCCGTCGACGAAGTGGCGCTCGAAGCGCGGGTGGAGGAACATCGCAACCTGGGCGCGGCATTCTACAAGACGGGGATGTACGAGGAAGCGACGCGTGAATTCCGCCGCGTCGTGGAGCTGCAGGAAAACGACGTGCAGGCGAGATTTTTCTTGTCGTTGGTGGCGATGCGTGAAGGCCGATGGTCCGAGGCGGTGCTCACGCTGCGCGAAGCGGCGGCGCAGCCCGGCGCCCGGGCGGCGGTGTTCCACAATCTGGCCTACGCGCTCGAGCGGTTGGGCCACCACGACGAGTCGCGCGAAGCGCTGGCCGAGGCGGCCCGGCGCGGCGGCGCCGAGGACCCGCGCACGCGTATTTCGTTAGGCGTGCTGGCGCTCAAGCGCGGCGACCTCGCCGAGGCCGACGAGCTGCTCACCAGCGCGCGCGCGCTGTTCGGGAAGAAGATGCCCCTGCCGGCCTGGTTCCATTACGCAGCGCTGGCCGCCGCGTTGCGCGACGACCTCGATCGCGCCGTCACGCTCATTACCGAAGGCCTCGCGGCGCACCCGCGCGGTCCGGTGTTGTGCAACACGCTGGCGGTCCTGTTCGAGCGCCGCGGCGATCTCTCCGCCGCCGGACAGGCGGCGGAGCGCGGCCTCGTGGAAAATGGCGCGCTGCCCCAGCTCCACAAGAACCTGGGCGACGCGCTCTACGGCGCCGGCCGATACGACGAAGCCCTGGAAGCGTACCAACGCGCCATCAAGCTGAACCCGGCGTTAGGCGACGACGTCTACTGCAAGTTGGGCAACATCCGCTACAAGTGGCAGGACAAGGATCAGGCAATGGCGTACTGGGAGCGCGCGCTCGCGCTCAATCCGGACAACCAGAGTTTGCGGGCGAATCTCGACCTCGTGCGGAGTCTGCCGGCGTGACCGAGGCGGCGATGGACCGCGAGTTCGAGCAGCTCACGGCGAAGATCGCGCGCGAGCGCGGCTTCGCGTGCGCCAGCTACAAGGAGAAGTGTCTGCGCCGCCGCATCGCCGTGCGGATGCGTGCGCGCGGCGTGCACACGTACCCGGAGTACGCGGGCGTCCTCGATGCGGACGCGCACGAGTACGATCTCCTGTTGGACGCGCTCACGATCAACGTCACCAAGTTGTTCCGGAACTGGGAGACGTTCCGCGCCATCGAGAGCGCGTGCGTGCCCGCGCTCTGGTCGCTGCCCGATCCCGCCTTGCGCATCTGGAGCGCCGGCTGCGCATCCGGCGAGGAGGCGCATTCGCTCGCCATCCTGATGCACCGGTACGTGAGCGAGCGCGGCGAATCGTCGCGGTTGGGCAGGGTGACGGTGATCGGAACCGACATCGATCGCGCGAGCCTCGAGGCGGCGCGTCGCGGGGCCTACGTCGAGGCGGCGTTCGCCGACACGCCGGCGGTGCTGCGCGAGTGGTACTTCTCGCCCACGTCGCCGCACGTGGTGCATGATGCGGTGCGCCGGATGGTGCGGTTCGAGCACCGCGATCTCCTGAACGAATCGCCGCCGATGCCGGAGCTGCACCTCATCGCGTGTCGCAACGTGCTCATTTATTTCGACCGCGACACGCAGGAGGCGTTGTTCCAGAAATTCCACGACGCGCTGGCCCCCGGCGGGTTCCTCGTGTTGGGCAAGGTCGAGACGTTGTTCGGTCCCGCGCGCAGCCGCTTCCAGGCCGTCGAGCCGCGGGAGCGCATCTTCCGGCGGCAGTGAGGGAAATTCGCGTGCGGGTGGCCGATGCGGCCGCGGCGCAGGGCGACGCGATGCTGACCACGATCGGGCTCGGCTCGTGCGTCGCCATCGTGCTCCACGATGCCGACCGGCGCGTGGGCGGGCTGGCGCACGTGCTGCTGCCGAGCGAATCCCTGGCGCAGGACCGGACGAACCGCGCCAAGTTTCCCGGCAGCGCCGTGCCGATGCTGCTCGAGCAGATGCAACAGTTAGGCGCGCGGCCCACGCGCATCACGGCGCGCCTCGTGGGCGGGGCGAGCATGTTCGGCGCGCTCCTGCCGGCCGGCGGCCTCCAGATGGGCGAGCGCAACCTCCTCGCCACGCGCGATGCGTTAGGCAAGGCGCGGTTGCCCATCATCGGCGAGGACGTCGGGGGCGGACACGGGCGCAGCGTGTTCTTTCACATCGAGACCGGCCAGGTGCAGGTCCGCTCCATGGTGAAGGGCGATGTCGTCCTCTAGGGCGCCGCGCACCGTGCTGGTGGTGGACGACAGCGCGTTCATGCGCAAGCTCGTGGCCGAGATGGTGGACGGCGCCGGCGGCTTCCGTGTGGTCGGCACCGCGCGCAACGGCCGCGACGCGCTGAGCAAAGTGCACGCGCTCAACCCCGATCTCGTGACGATGGACGTCGAGATGCCGGAGCTCGACGGCATCGGCGCGCTGGGCTACATCATGAGCGAGGCGCCGCGCCCCGTGATCATGCTGAGCGGCGCGGCCACCGGCGATGCGGGCGACCTCACCATCCGGGCTCTCGAGTTAGGCGCGGTGGATTTCGTGCGCAAGCCGTCGGGGCCGATCAGCCTCGACCTGGGCGCGGTGCGCGAGCAGCTCCTCGAGGCGCTGCGCGCCGCCGACCAGGTGAATCTCCAGGGCGTGGAAGTGCTGGCGCGCCCCCATGCGCCGGCCCAACGCACGCCGGCGCCGGAAGCGCGCGCGGCCGGCGCTGCGACGCGCGTCGTCGCCATCGCCGCGTCGACGGGCGGTCCGCGCGCGCTCGCCGAAATCATTCCGCGCTTTCCGCGCGACCTCGACGCGGCCGTCCTCGTCGTGCAGCACATGCCGCCGGGGTTCACGCGCAGCCTCGCCGAGCGGCTGGACGCGCAGAGCAGCGTACCGGTGGTCGAAGCGGTGCACGGCGACGCGGTGCGCACCAACCGCGTGTACATCGCGCCCGGAGGCTGGCACATGCGCGTCGAGCGCGCCCAGGGCGTCGGTGCGCCGACCATCGCGCTCGACGATTCACCGGCCATCTGGGGCGTGAGACCGTCGGCGGACCCGCTGTTCCGCAGCGTGGCAGGCGTGTTCGGGCCGCACGCGATCGGCGTAGTGCTCACGGGCATGGGTCGCGACGGCGCGGCGGGCGTGCGCGCGATCCACGACGCGGGCGGCGCCGGCCTGGCCCAGGACCGCGAATCATCGATCATTTACGGCATGCCGCACGCCGCTTCGTTAGGCGGCGGCGTCGATCGCATCCTGCCGCTCGACGCGCTGCCGGCCGCAATCGCGGAGCTCGTGGCGCACGACCACGCGGAGGAGCCGCGATGACCGCGCCGACGGACGCCGCACCGGCCACCGAGATGCTGCTTTTCCGCGCGAGCGGGGAACTGTTCGCGCTCGCGCTCCGCGCGGCGATCGAGGTGGTGGAAATGCCGGCGCTCGAGGCGGTGCCGGACATGGCCGAGGGCATGCTGGGCGTGTTCGCGATCCGCGGATCGTACGTGCCGGTGTTCGCGCCGGAGGTTGCGTTAGGCGTGTCCCCGGCGTCCGGGCACGCGGCCGTGGTGATGCTGCGGCGCGGAGCGCGCGCGGTGGGCATCGCGCTCGAAGATGTCGAGGACGTGATCATGGTGGATGCGTCGCGGCTGCACCATCCGCGCGCGGCGGCGGGCCGCGGCGTCATGGTCGGCGTCGAGCGGCGAGGAGGCGACCTGGTGGGCATCGTGGACGCGGACGCGCTGGTCGATGCGTGTGTCGCGCGAACCGGAGAATCCGAATGACAGCGGCAACTTCGCAGCAAGTGGTGACCTTTCGCGTGGGCGACGAGCATTTTGCCGCCGACGTGCTTTCGGTGGAGCGCGTGCTGCGCCACGCCGCGCCGACGCCGGTGCCTAACTTGCCGGCGTGGATGGAGGGCGTGCTCGAGTACCAGTCGCGGGTCGTGCCGGTGATCGACCTGCGGCGCCGCTTCGGTCTCGACGAAACGGACCGTCCCCAGGCGGGCGTCCGCATCATCGTGTTCCGCGCCGGCGACGAGTGGCTCGGTGCGCTGGTCGACGCGGTGCTCGAGGTGGCGAACATCGACCCCGCCCAGCTCTCGCCGCCGCCGCCGCTCTTCCGCGGCCTCAAGGCGGACTACGTGCGCGGCCTGCTGCACCGCGATGGGCGCATGGTCATTCTACTCGAGATCGAGCGGCTGCTCTCCGCCACCGAGCACCTCGAGCTGCACCGCGCGAGCCTGGGAGGAGCATCGTCGGATGGCTGACGTCGACGGACGACCCTTCCGCACGCGCTTCGGCGCCATCGAAGCACGGCTCGATGGTCCCGAGGCGGGCGCGGAGCGCGACGCGATCAAGACGGACATCATCGCCCTCTACAAGGAGGTCGAGCAGGAGATCGTGCAGCTCACCGCGCTGCGCGAAGATGTGAAGCGCCTCGTCGATCGATGGAAGCAGCTGGGCGGCGGCGCGCCGGCCAAAGCCACCAACGCCCCCGCCTTCGGCGGCGAGCGCCCGGTGATGGCCGACCACATCGGCGCCTCCACTTACCTCGAGAAAGGCTGGAGCCTCATCTCGTTAGGCGACCACGAGGCCGCCGAGCGCGCGCTGCTCAAGGCGCTCGAGCTCTCGCCCAACGACCCGCAGACGGAATCGCTGCTCGGCTGGGCGCAGATGCTGCAGGACAAGTACGACGAAGCGCTGCTCAACTTCCAGAAGGTGCTGATGCGCCAGCCCACGAATTCGCTCGCGCGCATCAACCTCGGCTACATCTGCCTCAAGAAGAAAATCTTCGGCGAAGCCATCGAGCACCTGTCCAAGGCCATTCGCCTGGACAACGACCGCAAGGCCACGTTGTACGCGCACTTCTATCTCGGTCTGGTGTATGCGGAACGAGAAATGTACGAGGACGCGCAGACGTTCTTTCGCAAAACGCTCGCGCTCGGTCCGAACCTCATCGAGGCGTACTACGAGCTGGGTCGCGTGCTCTGGTTCGACAACAAGCGGGACGACGCGCTCGAGACGTGGCGCGCGGGCCTGGCCGCCAACAAGTTCAATCCATGGGGCAAGCGTTGCGGGGAGATGCTCAAGCACATCGAGGACGGAGGCACGCCCGCGCGCAGCGCCTAGCGCTCGCGATCGCCACCGCCGCGGTGCTCGTCGCCGGTCCCGCGGCGGCGCAGATCGACTCGCCCGCGGTGCGGCTGGATCGGGGCCGATTCACCGTGGTCGCCTATCCCCGCGACATCACGCTCGCGCGCGCCGTGCTCGCCCATGCGACCGCCGCCGACACGTTCCCCGGGTTGCCGCGCCCAACGGAGCGCGTGCTGATCGCCATCGCGCCGGACCATCGACGCTTCCGCGAGTGGACCGGCGCCGGCGCGCCGGAGTGGGGCGCCGCCATCGCCATTCCGGACCAACGGCGCATCGTGATGCAGGGCTCGAATGCCGGATCCGGCGCCGGCAATCCCATGCAAGTGCTCCGGCACGAGCTCGCACACCTCACGCTGCACGAGTATCTGGGTGATCTGCCGCCGCGATGGTTCGATGAAGGCTACGCGAGCGTCGCCGCCGGCGAATGGGATCGCGACGCCGTGCTCACCACCAGCATCGGACTCGTGCTGCACGGCGTCCCATCGCTGGATTCGTTAGACGCCGAGTTCCAGGGCGGTGCATCGCGCGCCGATGCGGCGTACGCGCTGTCGTATCGAGCGGTGAGCGAGCTGGCCTCGCTCGACCGGCAGCGCGGCCTCGCGCTGTTGTTTCAGTACTGGCGTCAGACGCAATCGTTGGACGTCGCGATTCGCCGCGCCTACGGCCTTACGGAAGACGCATTCGAAGCGCAGTGGCGCGCCAATACCATGCGCCGGTACGGCGCGCTCGCCGTGTTGGCGAACATGACGCTCATCCTCGGATTGTTGGGCATCATGATCGTGCCGCTGTGGGTGATACGCCGGCGGCGCGACCAGCGGCGCATGGAGGCGCTGCGCCTCGCCGACGCCGCAGCGGAACACGCCGCCGACACGGATGCGCTCGCCGCGCTGCTCGCGGCCGGCCAGTCGGAGCAGCCGCCCTCCGAGCCGCCGTCAGCGTCGCCGCCGGACTCGCCGCCGCCCGACGAGATGTGATGCCGGCGTCACGAGACGCTGACCATCGCTTGACATGTGCGAGCAGCCGATCCACACTATGCGACTATGGTAAAAGTGGAGACACCTAGTCGTCCGCGGTCTTACGTCTGGTGGATTGCAACAGCGGTCTGCTTGGCGCTCGGCTATGCCGATCTAGTGCGCGGCGGAACGACGATCGCACCGATTCTGCTCGTCGTTGGTTACTGCGTTCTCATTCCGCTCGCAATCCTCAAGTAAAGCGGCAACGCTCCGTTCCACAGGCTTCCGTCACACCGGGGCGCGAAGTGTGCGTGACCAGGACCGAGCTCACCGGCGACAACCCGGCTTGTCCCGGGGCGAATAGCTCAGTTGGTTAGAGCGCCTGCCTTACACGCAGGAAGTCGGGGGTTCGAGTCCCTCTTCGCCCATGTACTGTTGTGCTTGGACCCCATCGGCGATGTTCGGGGTAGATCAGATCAACACTCGGAGGGTAGCGAACGTGAAGGCAAAGACTTACAGGGCGAGCGCGGCCGTGTGGGGATTGGCAGCGGTCGCATTCGCCTGGGCCCCGATGTCGGCAGCCGCGCAGATCACGCGGCGCGTTCCCATTCCCGAGGGGACGCCCCGGATGATGGTGGCGCCGTTCCGGGGAAACGAGGCCGGACTCGGACCCAAAGTGAGCGGGGAAGTCATCGACAAGCTCACGTCGGACATCCCTATCAAGAACCTCTTCGTCATTCCACAGAAAGCCGTCTGCGATAACCTCAAAGCGTCCGGCTTCAGCTGCGACAGCACGCCCGATCCGATCACGTCCAAGCTGCTCGCCACGCAGTTGCGCGCCGATCAGTATCTCGAAGGACAGGTCACGAAAAATGCGGACAACTACAAGCTCGAGACGCGCATGGTGCTCACGCGCGACAACAGCATGGTGCAGCCGCTCCCCGACCTGGAAGGCAGCAAGCTCGGAGATCTGATCGACAAGTTGTCGAAGGAAGTGCAGGCGGCACGCAAGCAACTGGACGACGAACAAAAGTGTGAGAACGCGCTGCGAGCGGGGAATGCGCAGGACGCCATTGCCTCCGCGCGAGCAGCCATCGCCGCATATCCACAGTCGACCATCTCGCGCGTCTGTCTCGGCAACGCGTTCGTTGCCGCGAAGGCGCCGCCCGATTCGATCATTGACGTGACCTCGAAGGCGGTCGCGATCGATCCAAAGAACAAGCCGGCGCTCGCGCTCCTGGCCGACGCGTACAAGGCGAAGGCCGATACGCAGAAAGACACGACGGCGCTCGACAAAGCGGTCGACACGTGGGCCGCCGAGCTGGCAGCGGATCCGAAGAACCTGCGACTCGTCGAAGATGTGACGCAAAAGATCGCCGCGTCTGGCCGCGCCCAACGCGCCAAGCCCATCATCATCCAGGCCGTGAAGGACAATCCGGGCGACCCGTCGCTCGTGCATTTGAAGTGGCTCATTCTACAAGCCACCAAGGACTACGCGGAGGCGGCCGCCACCGGCGAAGAGATGGTGCAGACAGACACGTCGCTCGCCGACACGAGCTATTTCGTCCGTCAGGCATCGCTCTATGCACTCATAAATCAGCCGCAGAAGGCAGCCGAGACGACTGCAAAGGGCGTGGCGAAGTTCAAGAACAACGCGGCGCTGTTGTCGCTCAATGCGCAAACGCAGGAGCTCGCGGGTAACACGCAGCAAGCGGTAGACGCGGCGAACCAGGCCATCAAGATCGATCCAAAGGCCGAGCACGTGTACCTGCGTAAGGCGAAAGCCGAGATGGATCTCAAGCAGCCCGACAGCGCGGTTGCAGCGCTCAAGCAGGCGCTCGCCAACGGCGAGGACAAGGGCAACGTCGCACAGTTCCTCCTCGTGCTCGCGAATGGCGCGTATCAGGCGGCGAACGCGGACACGGCCAACGGCCAGAAGCCGTCGCTTGCCGATTGGCAGAAAGCGATCGGCACGATATCGACTGCGGACAGCGTCGCATCGAGTCCCACCACGAAGTTCTTGCTCGGTGTTTCGTATTTCCGCGTGACGGACATCGCGGTCCGGCAGAATCAGACCGACAAGAAATGCGATCTGGCAAAGACGGCGCAGGACGCGGCGCTCAACTCTCAGATCAACATGCAGGCGGGCGGATCGGTGGATCCCAAGACTGCGGCAACGATTCTGGGAATCTTGCCAAAGTACCAACCGGCGATCGACGCGCAGGTGAAGAAATACTGCAAGTAGTCGGTGCCCAGATCATGTAACGACGCGCCCGCCGATGTTCGGCGGGCGCTGTCGTTAGGAGGGCGCTTGACGCCGCGCATCGTTCGCCGCTAGTGTACGCGTCCGACGCCGAAGCCGGCGTACCGCGGAGATGGATCTTCGGCGTGCACATGCCCGCCGCGCGCCACCATGGATGCCATCGACACATCAGATCGAGTCCGCCAGCATGGATCCTCCGAGCGAACTATCGCACACCATGTCGAATGCTGGTGCATGGGCGAGCGAATACCATGCGCCGGTGATGGCGAAGGAAGTCGTCGACGTGTTCCGCGGATGCGGTGTCGTGCTCGACGGAACGCTCGGCGGCGGCGGACACGCGCTGGCATTGCTCGAGTCCGGTGTGCGCGTGATTGGAATCGACCGGGATCCCGATGCAGTCGCGGCGGCGCGCGAGCGACTTGCTGCCTACGAAACCGCTGATCGATTTCGCGCGATCGTTGCGAACTTCGCAGCGCTCGACGATGTTGTCGATCTCAATGACACGCGCTTCGACGGCGTACTTCTGGATCTCGGCGTTTCATCCCACCAATTGGACGACCTTGCGCGCGGCTTCTCGTTTCGCGAGGGAGCAGCGCTCGACATGCGCATGGACGGAGCAGTGAATGCGGGCGGACCGAGTGCCGCCGAGCTGTTGCAGGAGGCCGACGAACGCACGCTCACACAGATTTTTCGGGAATACGGCGACGAGCCCCGCGCCCTCAAGCTGGCTCGCGAGATCGTGCGTCGTCGCCAGCGCCGGCCGTTCATCACGAGCGACGATCTGGTGGGCGCCATCCGCGCGGTGCTGGGCGCGCCTCCGCGTACTGGGCCCGCGGTGTTCGCGCGGCTCTTCCAGGCTGTGCGCATCGCGGTGAACGACGAGCTCGGCGCGCTGGAACGGGCGCTGCCGTCGCTGCGCGATCGACTCACCCCGGGAGGTGTGATCGCGGTGATCGCGTATCACTCGGGAGAAGACCGGATCGTCAAGCAGACGTTCCGTGCATGGAGCACGGCGTGTACGTGTCCGCCGAGGCAGCCGGTGTGTACGTGCGGCGGACGGGCGCTGGGAACGACACTCACCCGCAAGGCGGCCACGGCGAGCCCGGCAGAGGTCGCGGTCAACTCGCGCGCGCGGAGCGCGCACCTTCGCGCATGGCGAAGCGCCGCGTAGCCGCGCGCGGGCGCGCGTGGGTGGCGCTGGCGCTCTTCGGTTTCGTTCTCATCGCCGCGGGCGTCATCTGGCGGAGGACGGCGGGCATCACGCGGTCGCGCGACATCCGCGTGCTCGAGCAGCGGCGGGTGCAGCTGGAGTCGGAGCGGGCGCAGCTCGAGAGCGATGTGCGCGATCTGTCGAGTCGGAGCGTACTGGCGCCGCTGGTCGAGCGGCGGCTCGGCATGCGCGTGCCCAACGACTCGCAAGTCGTCATTCTTTCGCGATCCAGGTCGGCGCCGTAACGTGCTTCGCCAGAGCCGTATCACTCTCATTCACCTGTCGCTGGTGTTGTTCGCCGGAGCGATCGTCGTGCGCGCGGCGCAGGTGCAGCTGTTCCAGTCCAAGCAGTGGACGCAGAAGGCGGCGCGGCAGCATTTCGCATCCACGGAGATTCCCGCATCTCGCGGCGCGATTTACGATGTGAGCGGTGCTCCGTTAGCCATGAGCCGGGCGATGCTGCGGCTCAGCCTCTCGCCGCGCGAGATCAAGGATCGGCGCGCGGTGGGGCGCGTCCTGACCAGCCTGGGCGTGCCGGGGGAATTCGTGTCGCGCGCGACGGATGCGCGGCGTGCCTGGGTGGATCTGCCGGGGACGTATTCGCCGGCGCGCGCCGCGGACCTGGCGGCGATGCGCGGCGTGTACACGCGCCCAACGGTGGACCGCGTGTACACGCCGCGCGAAGCGACGCGGCGCATCGTCGGGTGGGTGGACGACACCGGCACCGCGCGCGGCGGCCTCGAGCTCACGCTCGATTCCTTGCTGCGCGGCACCGATGGACACGCGGTGACCGCGCGCGACGCGCGCGGGCGGCGATTCGATTCCCCGGCCGACAGCGATGTGGCGCCCGAGCCGGGCGACGCCGTGCAGCTCACGATCAATCAGGAGCTGCAGGAGATCTCGGTGCGCGCGCTCTCCGATGCGATCGCCAAGATGGGCGCGACGGGCGGCGACATCGTGATTCTCGATCCGCAGGACGGGGAGATCCGCGCGATGGCGAGTCAGCGCGTCGGGCAGCCGACGTTCGGCAACCCGGCGTTGAGCGAGCCGTTCGAGCCGGGCTCGACGGTGAAGCCGTTGTTCGCCGCGATGCTGTTGCAGCGCGGCCTGGCGCACCCGACGGACACGGTGAATACCGAGAACGGCGTGTACACGATCGAAGGCCGCACCATCCACGACGAAGAACCGAAGCCGCAGCTGACCCTGGCCCAGGCGATCGAGTACTCGAGCAACATCGCCATGGTGAAGTTCGTCTCGCGCCTAACGCCGCGGCAGGAGTTCGAGACGCTGCGCGACTACGGCTTCGGCATGCCGACCGGCGTGCCGTATCCGGGCGAGGCGTCGGGGATTCTGTATCCGCCGTCCGAGTGGTCCAGGCAGTCGCCGGCGTCGATGGCGATCGGATACGAGGTCGCGGTGACGCCGTTGCAGCTGGCGGCGGCGTACGGCGCGATTGCGAACGGCGGCGATCTGTTGGAGCCGGCGTTGATCAAGGAGATCCGCGCGCGCGACGGGACCGTGTTGTATCGTCACGACCGGCGCGTCGTTAGGCACTTGTTGTCGCCGCAGGTCGCGGCCACGGTGCGCAAGATGATGGTCGGCGTGGTGCAGGGCGGCACGAGCACCGAAGCGCAGCTGGCGCGGTTCACCTTGGCGGGCAAGAGCGGCACGGCGCGCCGCGGCGCCACCAAGCACGGGTACAGCGCCGGCCGGTACACGGCGTCGTTCGTCGGATTGTTTCCCGCCGACAAGCCGCTCTACGTGATCATCGTGAAGCTCGACGATCCCAAGTCGACGATCTTCGGCGGGAAGGCCGCGGCGCCGGTGTCGAAGATCGTGTTGCAGGCGGCGATCGCGTCGCGCGATGCGGCGCTCGACCGGAACGCGCTCGCCTCGAGCGAGACGCTGTCGAAAATCGAGGATACCACCGTGGCCTCGACCGGCGATGTCGCGCGCGCCCCGGCGGCGCCGGACACGGACGACGCGCCGGCGCCGCCGATCGTGGTCACGCTGCCGGCGCGCGCGGCCGCTCAACGGACGCTGCCGCCGCGCGCCGTCCCGGATGTGCACGGCCTGTCCATTCGCGCCGCCGTCTACGCGCTCCACCACGCCGGTTTTCGCGTGCAGGCGAGCGGCGCCGGCACGGCGCAGAGCACTTTGCCTAACGCAGGCGTCGTCACGGGCGCGGGCGCCGTCGTGCGGCTGGTGACCTCGCCATGACGCCGTTCGACACGGCCCGTATCGTGGCCGCCCTGCGCGCCGCCGGCGTGCTCGCCGACACCCACGGCGCGCTGCCGGCCCAGCTGACCGATGTGAGCGATGACAGCCGCCACGTGCAGGCCGGATCGTTGTTCGTTGCCGTCAAAGGGTCGGAGCGCGATGGACACGACTTCCTGCCGCAGGCGGCGGCCAAGGGCGCCGCGGCGGCGATCGTCGAAGACCGATCCCGCACCGAGCTCCCGGCGATCGTCGTGCGCGACGGACGGCGCGCGGCGGCCATCGCCGCATCGGCCGCGTTCGATGCGCCGGCGGAGGCGCTCCGCATGGTGGCGGTGACGGGCACCAACGGCAAGACGACCACGGTCCACATCCTGCGCCACCTGCTCGATGGACACGGCGGCAAGAGCGCATCCATCGGCACGTTGGGCGTGCTCGTGGGCAGCGCCGGTACTCCGTTAGGCGACGGCGGAGATGCCGCGCTCACCACGCCGGGACCCGTCGAGCTGCAACGCACGCTCCGCGCCCTCGTGGGCGCCGGTGTGCGGTCCGTGGCCATGGAGGCGTCGTCGCACAGCCTCGACCAGCATCGTATCGACGGCCTCGCGTTCGAGTCCGCCATCTTCACCAACCTGACGCGCGACCATCTGGACTACCATGGCACCATGGAGGCGTACTTCGATGCCAAGGCGCGCCTGGTGTCGTACCTCGCGCCGCGCGGCGTCGCAATCGTCAATGCCGATGATCCGGCGTGGGCCCGATTGTCCGGTGCGCCGCGCACGATCACGTTCGGTCTCACCGACCGCGCCGCCGTGCGCGCCGAGTCGATGCGGTACCTGCCGCGCGGCAGCGAGTGGCGTCTCGTCGCCAACACCCAGCGACATGCGCTGCACCTGCCGCTCATCGGCGACTTCAACGTCGCCAACGCCCTGGGAGCGTCGGTCGCCGCGTGGGATCTTGGCCAATCGCTGTCCGAGGTCGCGTCGCGGCTGCGCACCGTGCCGCAGGTGCCGGGCCGGCTCGAGATCATCCACGAGCATCCCACCGTGCTGCGCGATTACGCGCACACCCCCGACGCGCTCGAACGCGCCATCGCGGCGGTGCGGCCGTTCACCCGCAAGCGCCTGATCGTCGTCTTCGGATGCGGCGGCGACCGGGACCGCGGGAAGCGTCCCCAGATGGGCAACATCGCCGAGCGTTCTGCGGATTGGGTGATCATCACCAGTGACAACCCGCGCACCGAAGACCCCGACGCGATCCTCGACGACATCGAGCGCGGGATGCGCCGAACGAATCACGAGCGCATCGAAGAGCGGGATCTCGCGATCCTGCAAGCGCTGGAGCGCGCCGATGCGCGCGACGATGTGATCCTGCTCGCAGGAAAAGGCCACGAGACGTATCAGATTCGGGGCACGGTCAAACATCCCTTCGACGAAAAGGTGGTCGTGGCGGAGCTCACGGGCAGGATGCGGTGACGGACGGCAGGGCGTCATCGCTCAGCAATACCGGCGCGGCGCCGTTCGGTCGTGAGCGGGAGGGAGGGGAGTCGTTCTGGACGCCCGATCGCGCGGCCCGGGCGCTCGCGTCGTGCGCGCGCGGCGCGCTGCCCCGTGGGTCGTCGCGCTTCACGGAGGTCAGCACCGACACGCGCGACATCGCGCCCGGCGCGCTGTTCGTGGCGCTCGCCGGCGAGCATTTCGATGCGCACGAGTTCTTGCGGGACGCCGTCGCGCGCGGCGCTCAGGGGGTGGTGGTCGCGCGGCCGGAGGCGGCATCCGGGCTCGGCGTCCCGGTCTATCCGGTGACGGACACGCTGATTGCGTTAGGCGCGCTGGCCAGCTACCGGCGCCGCGCATGGGGACCCAACGGGCCGGTCATTGCGATCGCGGGCTCCAACGGCAAGACGACGACGAAAGAGCTCGCGCGTGCGGCGCTGGCGAGCCGGCTCGAGGTGCACGCGACGGCGGGCAACTTGAACAACCTCGTCGGCGTGCCGTTGACGCTGCTCGCCCTTCCCGATGCCGCGGACGCGGTGGTCGTGGAGTTGGGCATGAACGTGCCGGGCGAAATGGCGCGCCTGCGCGCGATCGCCGAGCCGACGATCACGGTCATCACGTGCATCGCGGAAGAACATCTCGAGGGATTGGGGAGCATCGAGGGGGTGATGCGCGAGGAGTCGATCGCGCTCGACGGTGCGCAGATCGGCGTCGTGCCGGCCGCGCAGCCGGAGCTCGTGTCGGCGGCGCGCGGACGCGTCCGGCGCCTGGTGACGGCGGGGCTCGGCGAGGGCGACGTGTGCGCCGCCCGGTGGGGCGCCGCACCGGACGGACGCGGATGGCTGGAGGTGGACGGCGTGACCGTCAGACCGCCGGTGCCGGGCGCGCACAACCTGCGCAACGCGATGCTCGCGATCGCCGTCGCCCGCGAATGCGGCATCCCCGCTGCCGACGCGGCGCGCGGCATCGAGGGCGCCGTGATCCCGCCGATGCGCATGGCGTGGGAATCGTTAGGCGCGGCGACGCTGATCAACGACGCGTACAACGCGAGCCCGGCGTCGATGCGTGCGGCGCTCGACGTGTTGGGCGGGCTCACCGGCGGTCGGCAGCGCGTGGCGGTGCTGGGCACGATGCGCGAGCTCGGCTCCCACGCCGCGCGGCTCCACGGCGAGATCGCGCGCGACGCGCTCGCCACCTCCGTGGAGGTGATTGCGGCGGTCGGCGAGATGGCGGCGGCGCTGCAGGCCGCCGCCCCTGCCGACCCCCGACTCGTGCTCGCCGAAGATCTCGACGCGCTCTGGCCGCGTCTCGAGGCGCGCCTCGCGCGCGATGCCATCATACTGCTCAAGGCCTCGCGCGGCGTGCGCCTCGAGCGACTCGTCCCGCTTCTCACCGCTTGGGCGACGCGATAGTGCTCTATCATTTTCTCACTCAGTACGTGAACTCGTGCCGCGTGTGCGGCGTGTTCAATCTCTTCACCTACATCAGCTTTCGCTCGGTCGGCGCGGCGCTCACGGGATTCGTCATCGCGATTCTCATCGGCAAGCCGATCATCGTGCGGCTGCGTGCGATGAAGGTGCGCCAGGTGATCAGACAGGGAACGCCCGAGACGCATCAGGGCAAGGGCAACACGCCGACGATGGGCGGCCTGATCGTGATCATCGGCGCGGTGGTGCCGACGCTGCTCTGGGCGCGCCTCGACAACCGCTACGTGTGGATCGCCCTCATTGTCACCGTGTGGATGGGCGGGATCGGTTTCCTGGATGACTACCTCAAGCTCAAGCAGAAGCGGGAGGGACAGGCCAACGTCGGCCTCGTGGAGCGATACAAGCTCGCGGGACAGATCGTGATCGGCGTCGGGTTAGGCCTGTGGCTGTGGAAGGCGCCCTTGTCGACGCTGCCGGGCGCATCCACCACGCTGCCGTTCTACAAGTATGTCCTGCTTCTGCCGCTCACCGCCGGCCTGGCGTGGCTGTACGTGCCGTGGGTCGCGTTCGTGCTCACCGGAGCGAGCAACGCGGTGAATCTCACCGACGGTCTGGACGGCCTGGCGACCGGACTCACCGCCATCGCCGCGGCCACGTTCGCGATCTTCGCGTACATCATCGGGCGTATCGATACGAGCGAATACCTTCGCATCTTCTATCTGCGCGGCGCGGGCGAGCTCACGGTGTTCTGCTCGACGCTGTTCGGCGCGTTGATCGGCTTCCTGTGGTACAACACGCACCCGGCCGAGGTGTTCATGGGGGACACGGGCTCGCTGGCGTTGGGCGGAGCGTTAGGCGCGATCGCCATCCTGCTCAAGAGCGAATTCCTGCTGCTCCTCATCGGCGGCGTGTTCGTGGCCGAGACGGCGTCGGTGATCGTACAGCGATCGGTGTTCAAGCACCGGCGGCGGAAGTACGGACTCGAGTACGCAAAGGCGCATCGCGTTTTTCGACGAGCGCCGCTGCATCACCACTTCGAGCTCTCCGGCTGGACCGAAACGCAGGTGGTGGTGCGGTTCTGGATCCTCGGCATCTTCTGCGCGTTCGTCGCGCTGACCACGCTCAAAATCCGATGATTCCGCGCGCCTGGCGTCAGGGCGAGATCGCCGTCATCGGCCTGGGCGCGAGCGGCCGCGCGGCCGCCGAGCTGCTGGCGCGGGACGGGCTGCGCGTGTATGCGTCCGACGCATCTTCCTCCGACGCCGCCCAACGGGCGGCGGCGGCACTGGGCCGGTTAGGCGCGTCGGTGCAGACCGGCGGCCACGACCTCGGGCGCGTTGCGCGCGCGGCGGTCGTGGTCGCCAGTCCCGGTGTGCCGCCCGACGCCGCGCCGCTCGCGCGGGCGCGGTCGGCCGGCGTGCCGGTGGTGAGCGAGATCGAGATCGGCCTGCGCTACCTCCCGGAGCACACCCGCTACATCGCGATCACCGGCACCAACGGCAAGACGACCACCACGGCGATGGTCGGCCACCTGCTTCGCGCGCTCGGCCTCACGGCCGTCGACGCGGGCAACATCGGAACTCCGCTCACCGAGATCGCGCTCGCGGCCACGCCGCCGGCGTGGGTGTCGCTCGAGGTGTCGTCGTTTCAATTGCACGACACGCCCAGCATCGCACCGACGGTCGGGGTGCTCACGAACCTGAGCCCCGACCACCTCGACCGCTATCCGTCCGTCGACGCGTACTACGCCGACAAGGCGCTGCTGTTCGCGAGCGCGTCGGCGTCATCCAAGTGGGTGCTGAACGCGGACGACCGCGAGACCGCGCGCATGGTGCAGTCGGTGGCGGCGGCCCATCCGGCTGCTGCGGCGCCGACGGGAGCGGCCTGGCCGCTGCGCGGCGCACTCGACTTCAGCCTCAAGCATCGAGCGGAGGCATACTATGATCGGATGTCTGATGATTTGGTGGTGATGGGCCTGCCTTTGCTCGCGCGCCGCAAGCTGGGGCTCTTCGGCGACCACAACGTGGCCAACGCCCTCGCGGCATCGCTGGCGGTGATGGCGGCCGATCCGTTGCACACGTTGCCTGCGTCGCGGGCGCAGATCGCCGCCGGCCTCCAGTCCTTCCGCGCGCTGTCGCACCGGCTGGAGAGCGTCGGCGAGCTGGGCGGCGTCCTCTGGATCAACGACTCGAAGGCAACCAACGTGAGCTCGACGCTGGTCGCGATCGAGGGCATGACCCGGCCCACGGTTCTTCTGTTAGGCGGCAGGCACAAAGGCGAGCCGTACACCGCGCTCGCCGAGCCCCTCCGGCGCATCGGGCGCGCCGTGATTGCCTACGGAGAAGCCGGCCCGATCGTCGCCAAGGATCTGGAGGGCGTGGTACCGCTCTTTCAGCTGGGGTCCGATTTCGAGGCCGTCATGGCGAAAGCGAGATCGCTGGCGCAGCCGGGCGACGTGGTGCTGCTCTCGCCGGCCTGCTCGAGCTACGACATGTTCGCGAATTACACGGAACGCGGCGCGACGTTTCGCAAGCTGGCGATGCAGGGGTCGGGCTCGTGAAGTCGCGCACGTCGGGAGCGAACGCGGCCGTGGCCGCGGGCGCGCGCGCATCGAAGAGCTTGGCGGTGCAGGGCGGCCGCCGGCGATGGCGCATGGGCGTCGATGCGCGGGCACTCGTGATCGTGACTGCCGCGCTGCTCGCCTTCGGCGTGGCGGTGCTCTACAGCGCGAGCGCGCTCGTGGCGGAGCGAGATGGCCACGGCAGCACGTTCTTCCTCCTCAGGCAACTGGGCGGCATCGGTATCGGTATCGTGCTGTTCGCGGTCGCCGCGAAGATGGATGCGGAGCGCTGGCGCGAGTGGGCGTGGCCGATCATGGGATTTAGTATTGTAATGTTACTTATTCCGGTGCTGCCCTTCACCGGCGCGATCGCGCCCCGCATCAACGGGTCGCGGCGGTGGGTCAACGTCGGATTCGCGTTTCAGTCGTCGGAGCTGGCGAAGATGGCGGTGATCGTCTGGACGGCGATGCTGGTGGTGAAGAAGGGCGACTTGATGCGCCGGCTGACCAAAGGATTGTTGCCGTTCCTCCTCGTCCTTGCCGTCCTCAATCTGCTGGTGCTGCTCGAGCCGGATCTCTCGATGGCCATGACCTTCACCCTGATCATGGGCGTCATCCTGTTCGCGGGCGGTGTGCGCATCGGACACGTGGTGCTGCTGTGCGTGATCGCCATCCCGCTGTTCTGGCACGAGCTCGAGAAGGTGCAGTACGCGCTGCTGCGCATGACGTCGTTCTTCAATCCCGGGCATGCGCCGGAGGTGGTGGGCTATCAGCTCAAGCAGTCGCTCATCGCCGTCGGCTCGGGCGGGCTGTGGGGCGTGGGATTCGGCCAGGGCCGTCAGCAGCTTGGCTTCGTGCCGTTCCCGTACAACGATTTCATTGCGAGCAATATCGGCGAGGAATGGGGCTGGTTAGGCATCGTGGGTGTGACGCTGGCGTTCGCGATCTATGGGTGGTTGGGCTTCCGTATCGCGAAGCAGGCGCGAAGCCAGTTCCAGCAATTGTTGGCGATCGGCATCGTGTTCAACACGGTGAGCACGGCGTTCCTGCACATCGGCGTGGTGATCGGGCTGCTGCCGACCACGGGTCTGACGCTTCCGTTCATCTCGTACGGGCGGACGAATCTGGTGCTGTCGATTCTCATGACGGGCATCCTGGTGAACGTCGGGAGCGTCAACGAGCGCGTGCTGGGAGCGCACGCGACGGATCCGCTCGGAGTCACAGCGGCGTGAGGGTGCTGTTCGCCGGCGGAGGAACCGGCGGGCATCTCTATCCGGGGCTGGCGATCGCCCGGGCGCTCGTCCGAGAGCGCCCCGACGTGGCGCCGTACTTCGTCGGGGCCGAGCGCGGCATCGAGCGCGAGGTGCTGCCGTCGACCGGCTTCGCCTACCGGCTGCTCGATCTGCATCCGTTGTATCGATCGCGGCCGTGGCGGAGCTGGCGCACGGCGGCGGGGCTGGCGAGCGCGTGGCGATCGTTAGGCGGGATCGCGCGCGAGGATCGGCCGGCGCTGGTCGTGGGCACGGGCGGCTACGCCTCCGGCGCCGCGCTGGCGTGGGCGGTTCGCGCGGGCGTTCCGCTGGTGCTCCAGGAACAGAACAGCTATCCGGGCATGACGACGCGCTTCTTTGCCCGCCGGGCGCGCGAGGTGTACCTGGGCTACGGCGAGGCGGCCGCACGCCTTCGCGTGCGGCCGACGACGTGGTTAGGCGAAACAGGGAACCCGATCGCGCCGCCGCCCGAGCCGCGGCCGGCTCGGGCGGCGGCGCGGCGGGAATGGGGATTTCCGGAATCCGGCGGCGCCGTGGTGCTCGCGTTCGGCGGCAGCCAGGGCGCGCGTCCGATCAACGATGCGCTCGCCGGGTGGGTCGCGCGCGGTCTGCCCGACGGCGTGCATCTCATCTGGGCGACCGGACGCGCCTCGTACGAGCGATACGCGCATCTGGAGGCGCAGCGCGTGCGCGTGGTGCCGTATCTCTCGCCCATCGAGCGCGCGTACGCCGCCACGGATCTCGCCGTGACGCGCTCGGGCGCGCTCACGCTCGCCGAGCTGTGCGCGTGGGGCATCCCGATGATCCTGGTGCCGTTGCCGACGGCCGCGGCGGACCACCAGACGGCAAACGCCAGGGTCGTGGCCGACGCCGGCGCGGCGATCGCCGTGGCGCAATCCGAGTTCTCGGCGCCGCGCCTCGACGCCGACGTCAGACGCCTAACCGCGAACGCTGCCGCACTCGCGCTGATCGCCGCGCACGCGGCAGGCCGGGGACGTCCGAACGCGGCGCAGGAAATCGCGCGGCGCATCGCGAATCTGCTGCCGCCCGCCTGACGACCATCGTGGGCCAAGCGGTGAGGTGGCTCTTCAGTCGAATCCGGCGAACACCTCCGCAAGATCCAGCGTCAAGACGGCGCGAGGTCTCCCGTCGTCGGGGAGCCGGCCGAGGTCGTCGATCGTGTACACGGGACGTCTGATCGCCATCGCGGTGTGTACCTTCCCGGTGTCTGGCCTGTCCACTCGGCATGGGCCGAGTGTAAGGGTGGTGTCGGGAGCGGTGTCATCGAACGAGCGCGCGGGTAGGCCAATCGTTGCCCACTAACGAAGCGCGTCTGAGTCAATGGTAGGGCGCGTTTCGGGCATCTACGCTCATAAAGACGCGGACACAGCACGGGCACAACGGGCACTGCACGGATTGTTCTGCTGCAACAGATGGCGCTTGCTGCGGGAGAACAAAGAGTCCCCACACACGTGCGTTGGTCCGTGCAGCCGCGCGATCCGTGCCGTGTCCGTTGTGCCCGTGCTGTGTCCGCGTCCCTATGAGCGTAGATGCCCGACACCCGCCTCCTCGCTCAGGCATCCGCCGGCCTTGCCCGGTGCGGATTGCCGATCCGGACGCCCCTCGCTCGTCGCACGACGCGCGCAACCGAGATGTCCCTAAAGTGCACTTCGATCACAAAACGTGCTTGCGAAATCACAAAACGTGTTGTTGACGTGCTGTCCGGCGTGCCTCTGCTGAGCCCGCTTGTATGAGAGTGGACAAGGCTGACGCGCGCCCGGACTCGCTCCCGAGCGCGCGTCGGCGGCCTTGCCTCGTACGTCGATCGACCCGGAGGCAGTCGACTACGGCGCAGGCTGCTGCAACTCTCCCATGAACAGGATCGCCCCGGACAGCCGCTCGCGGATCACGAACAGGAACGGGTGGTCGGCCCGAAAGACAAATGGAGTCACAGCCGAGTTGACGCCGACGGCGACGCTCGTGGCGGCCGCGGCTGTCGTGCCTTGTTCGTTGACCTCGACGAATGTTTGTTGCCGGACGTTCGTGATGGTGAGGCCCGTGTCCGGGGCGATGCCGGTGAAGTCGGCATCGTCGCCGAAGGCGATCCCCATGCCTAACGCAGTCAGCGGCTGGGTGAGGCTCGCGCCCCACGTCAAGGTGAACCGCGGGACCTCGACCTCGCCCGTGCCGTTGCCCATATCCGCGAGCAGCGCGGGCCACCCGCCGCCGGCGAGCTCGGCCACCACCGCGTCGAGGGATGTGCCAGCGTTAGGCAACACCACGTCCATCACGTACGCGCCGCCGCCGTAGGGCAGCTCCACCGCCTGGTAGCCCGGCGTCGCGGCGAACCGCACCGAGACCGTCGGGAGGTCCATCATCGGCACCGATGCCGAGGACCCGTCCGCCATGCGGAACGGCTGGCTGCTCGTCTTGCCTGCGTCGAAGTCGTACTGCCAGGCGCCCTTGAAGTACATCCCGTTCGTCAGGAACATCATGGTGCCTGGATCGATGACGCCGTCGACGATCTCGTCGATCTTGCCCTTCGTGCTGGTCGACACCCACGCGTTGATCGTCTTGGCCGCCGACGGACTGTCGAAGTCCAGTCCTTGCACGGTCGCGTCGAAGTACTGCTTGTCCGTTTGCAGGAAGTTCGCCTCGACGTTGAATCCCTGGCGATACCAGATGGCGTTGGCGATCTGGAAGTCGACGTGCGGGTCCAGCGCACGCAGCAGCGAGATCAGGCTCTGATACGCCGTGTCGGCGTCGGACACGGACATCGACGAGAAGCCTAACGTCGATCGCATCGCGTCGAGCGTGCTGCCTTCGGCGCCGTTCATCGTCATGCCGAGCGCCATCGACGCGCTGAGCGGGGAGAGGAACAGGTTGGAGTCGGGCGCCTCGCCCGCCACTTGCTGGAACAGCGCGAACGCGAACCCGTTGGACTGCGCGATGAGCTGCTGCTCGTTGACGGTGAGCGCGCGCGGCAGTTGCAGGATAGGTGTCGGCGCCGTGGGCGACGACGACCCGCCACATGCCATGAGCGTGAGGAGCGCGCCGAGCGCGATGATCGAACGGGTCAAACCTGACTGACGCGACAGGGCCATGGACGCCTCGTGTGGGTTGTACCAACAGAGTTAGCACGAACCGGCATTGTCGGCAACGCGGCCAGTGCCCGGACGCCGGCGTTCATCGGGCCGGCAGTGAGGCGTGCGGGTCAGTACTGCGCCAGCGTCCCGGCCCGTCTGGCGTCCCCGAGCGCGCGGGCGAACACCCACAAGCTTGCCGCGAGCAACACCGCTGCGAATGCCGCCAGCACACCGAGATCGCCGGCGACGGCGCCCAACGAGGCGCCGTCCAGCAAGACGCGCCGCAGCGAGCGCAATCCGTACGTGAGCGGCAGTCCGGCCGAGACCGTGTGCAGCCACGCCGGAATCACCTGTGTGGGATAATAGACGCCGCCGAGGAGCCCCGATGCGGCGAGGATTCCCTTGGGCAGGGGGCCGGTCGTGCGGAACCACAACACGAGCGCCGCGGCGAAGATGCCGAACGGCAGGTGTGCGAGCACGATGAGCGCGAGCACGCCCAACGCGAGGAGCGACCGGTCCCAGGCGACGTGCGCGCCTAACGCCGCCCCCGCGCCCAGCACCAGGAACGCGCGCGCCACCGACCAGAGCAGCTCGTAGGACACGAGGCCGGCGAGAATGGTGGGCAGCGGCGCCGGCGTCGCCAGATACGCCTCCAGCGTGCCGGACGCGATGCCGGCGCCAATGACCTTGGGGAGCGCGCTCACGGCCACGCCCAGAAACGTGAACGCGATCATGCCGACCAGCACGAAACCGAAGTACTGGCCGCCCTGCGCCGAGATCGATGCCGCCATCATGGGCTGCAGCGCGTGCGCGACGAAGTAGACGGGGACGACCGTGACGACCAGGCCCGCGAGCGAGGCCGCCATGTCGAGGCGATAGCTCGAACCGACTTGCCAGTTCGCCCTGAGCAGCGCGCGGATTCTATCCACGGCGCACCCCGCCGGCGCTGCGGGCCACGACACGGTCGAGGAGTTCATCCAGCGCGAGCGTCACGCGCTCGAACGACGCGACCGCGATCCCGCCTTCGCCTAACGCACCGAGGAACGCCGCCGCTGCCGCGGAGCCGCCGGCGACCTGCAGATGGACCGCCACCCACCCCTCGGCGTCCGGCGCGTCGTACGCGATGATGTGTACGGAGTCGCGCGACCTCCGCGCGAGCTCGCACGTCGCCCCGCGGTCGGCGTCCTGAACGCGGAGCTGGTAGCGCGCGCCGGCGATGTCCCGCATGAGCACATCGGGCGCGCCGACAGCCGAGATGCGGCCGCGATCGAGCACCGCCACGCGGTCGCACAGCTCGAGCGCCTCCTCGGCCCGGTGCGTCGCGAGCAGCACCGTGCATCCACGACGGCGCACGATCTCGTCGCGCAGGAACGTGCGGAAGCGTCGCGCGGAGATCGGATCCAGGCTGCGCGTCGGCTCATCCAGCAGCAGAATGGACGGCCGGCCGAGCAGCGCGCGCGCAATGAGCAGGCGCTGGCGCATGCCCGAGGAAAATTGGCCCACCATCTTGGTGCCGGTGTCCGTCAGCTCGGTCGCGGCGAGCACTTCATCGACCGCGCGGCGCGCTGCGGCGCCGGTGAGCCCGTGGAGCGAGGCGAACACATCGAGATTCTGCCGGGCGGTCAGGCGCCAGCTCAAGCTCCGTTCCTCAGGGATCGCCGGTGCCAGCAGGCGGCGGACGCGAGCCGCGTCGCGTACGACGTGGCAGCCGTCGATGACGACGTCGCCGGCATCCGGCGTGATGAGCGTCGAGAGCACCTTGAACAGCGTCGTCTTGCCGGCTCCGTTAGGCCCGAGCAGCCCGAACAGCTCGCCCCGCCGCACATCGAGCGTCACCTCGTCGAGCGCCGTCGCGTACGCGCCCGCGCGCCGGCGCAGCGGCGTCTCGATCCAGCCGCGGCGGATCGCAAAGCGTTTGGTGAGCCCGTGCACCTGCACCACCGCGTCCGGCGTTAGGCGAACGATCGGCGTCGGCGCGAGCGACGGGCGCGCGGCGAGCGGAGCGGCGAGCGCCGTCATGCCGTGTGCCGGGCCAGCGTGGCAGAGGAGCCGTGCCAGTCACGGATCGCGCACGCCGCATCGTCGAGCCGATCGAAGTCGCGTACGACGCTCAGCGCATAGACCGGCGTGTGCCGCAGCAGGCGGGTGACGCGATCGAGGACCACGGCGGCCTCCGCGCCACCGAGCAGCGGCGCAAGGCGGTTGTGCGGAAGCAGCGCCATCGTGGCGCTCAGCGGATCGAGGAGACGGCGTGATGCCGCGTGGTCGGCCCCGGCCGTGACGGGCGTCAACAGGTAGATCGCGTCGAGTCGAGCCGGCGTCTCGTGCGAGGTCGCGTGCGCCGCGTCGCGCACGATGTATTTCCCATACGCATCTGCCGCGGTACACGAGACATCACCCACGTGCTCGGCCGCGTCGCGCCAGAGGCGCACGCTCGCGACCCCCGGCCTAACGAGCGGCAACGGCCCCGGGTCTACGGCAACGACGTCGTCGCTCATCACCCGTCCGCCGGCAGTGGCCACCGCACGCGCCAGCGTCGACTTTCCGTGGAACTTGGGGGCGACGAAGGCAACCGCCGACCCATGGATCTCGACGGCGCTGCCGTGCAGGCACAGCATGCCCGCCTCGTGCAGGGCCACCGGCAATACGCGGCCGAGCACGTCGAGCCGTGCCGCCTCGAGGGCTGCCGCGGCGCCTGGATACCATGCGATGCGCGCACCGCCGGCCTCCAGGTCAAACGACCCGGTATCGTCGTAGGTGAGTCGAAGACCGCGCGCGTGCCGCGACAAGCGTACCGACACGCCCGCGTCGACGTGGTCTTCGCCTAACGGGGAGAGCGTGACGCTCGGCGCATCGCCATCCATGCGCACGAGCCGCCACGTCGGGCACCCGCTTCCCGCAGAGAGGCCGGGAAACGGGATGTCCGACTGAAGACAGCCACCGTAAATCGAAAACAGGTTCATGGCACGCGCCCGACGGCGGGAAGACTCACTGGTCCGAGTCTCCCGGCGTCGTGCCTCACGACCGGCCGCTGATACAAGCGGCTGCCGAGCCCGGTGCGGCGTGCGCAGTGCAGCCAGGCTCCACGTTGTCCTGGCCCAGACCGGCGGCCAGGTCGAAACCGGGGTCGGACTTGCCCTGCGTCAATTCACGCAGAGTGCCGAACCGCTCCACCTTCGGAGTCTCGTACATCCATCTCCTCCCGTGCGACAAGGTTGTCGGGCCATTCGTGACCCGCTCGCGAGGCGGCCCTCGCGGCCGCATCGATACTGCCATCGTCTCCGCGCACGCCGCGGGCGCGCGCCTGGAGCCAGAGCTCCGTTTCGAGCGCCAGGTAGAGCGCCACGGTGTGGGAGGCGGCGCTGCCGCCGAGGCACCGGTCGTACGCCGCGCCTAACTGCACCGGGTCGATGATCCCGAGCTCGGCGAGCATCGATTCGCGGCCGGCGCGTTCCCGCCACTGCGGGAGCACGACCCGGATCGCGGTGACCAGGTATTCGATCGGAACTCCGGTGCGCGCCGGCCGCGGCGCCAGGATCTCGTTAGGCAAAAGCCCGGTCATCGCGCGGCGCAATAGTCGTTTCGTCTCGCGGCCGCTGCGACGTTCCGCGACGGGCCGCGTCGCGGCGAAGCGGATGATCCGGCCGTCGTAGAGCGGCGACCGGTGCTCGGCGCCCTCGGCGAGTGTGAACGACGCCAGCGCCGACGCCATACGGCCGAGCACGGGGCGCGTGAGCTGCCACGCCGATTCGGTCGCGGCCAGGCTTCGGCCGCTGCGCGACGGTGCGCGTTCGAGTTCGCGCGCGTCGAGGCCGTGCGCCCGGATGAAGTCGGCGCGCATCCAGCCCGGCGGCCGCCGCGACAACGGGTCGCCGAGCGCGGTCCGGCCTCCGCTCATCCGGTCGAGGCCGCGGAGCACGGCGTTAGGCAGCGCCGGTAGCAGCGCATCGCGAATCAGGGCCCGGGCGCCGGCGCCGCGGGCTCGCCATTCGCGGCCCAGCTCCGACCAGCGGCCGCGCCGTGCGAGATCGGCCAGATAGATGCTCGACGTCTCGAACAGCTGATCGCCGCCGTTGCCGTCCAACAGCACGCTCGCGCCGCGCCCGACGGCGGCGCGCGCGATGGCGCGGTTCATCGGCTCGAATGGATGCGGGAACGGCTCCTCGCGCAGTGCGGCGCGGTGGGCCATGTCGCCCAGTGCCGGGATGTCGGCCGCGGCCAACCACGCCGTGGTCGTCTTCCAGTGCCTAACGATGGACTCGATGAGCTCATCTTCCCGGCCGGGGTCGCCCGGCGGGAAGCTGACCGAGATGGGCTGGAGCGAGCCGCGTCCCGGCGCGCGCTCGAGGATCCGGGCACCCGCGGCAAAGACAGCCGGCGAATCCCAGCCACCGCTGAGTGCGACCGCCGTCGGCGCGCCGGTGGCCATGCGTTCAGCCACCGCGTCGCTCAGCAGCTCGAGGAGCTCGTCGGCTCCATCGGATGCGCGCGCCCGATCCTGAAATTGTGGCGGCTGCCAATGCGGTTCGAGCCTGGTATGACGCGGGTCGCTCGCGCGCCACACCAGGTGGTGCCCCGGCGGAATCCGCTTCACGGCGCGCCAAACGGTGTCCGTGCTCGATCCCGAGAGCGCTCCGGCCTCCTCGGCAACGACGGCGGCGTCGAGCACCGACGGGCAGGCACGGTGGGCGCGCACGGCGTCGATGGTCGAGGCGAGCAGAATCGATCCGCCTAACTGCGCGAAGTGGAGCGGCCGCTTGGCGCCGAAGTCCCGCGCCGCGACGAGCGTCTGCGTTGCAGCATCCCACAGCACGAAAGCAAAGTCGCCCTCGAGGTACGCCGCGCAATCCGCGCCCCAGGCGCGATACGCGGCCAGAATCAGCTCGCAGGGCGTGGCGCCCGTCGCCCGAACGCCGCGGGCGCGCAGTGCGCGCTGCAAATCCGCCGTGTAGTAGAGCGTCGCGTCGGCGACAACCACGACATCCCCGTCCAACGCCGGAAGCTCGCCGTCACCGCCGGTGGTAGCGATCTCCCAGGGGTGCCGCGACGTGCCTAACAGTGCGCCACCGGAGGCGCGCCACGCGGCGCGGTCGGCGCCGCGGTGCGCCATCGCGCCGAGCATCGACCGCGCGACCCGGGGTTCGGTGGAACGAGCGAGCGGGCCGGCGATGCCGAGAATGGCCGTCACGCCGCCGACCTTTCGACCAACAGCCCGTATCCGACCAACGATGCAACGAGGGCATCACAATCGGCGCGGAGCAGCGCCGCGTCAGCATCGGGATACGTCGCGCGGAGGCGATCGACGAATGTGTCCGATTGGGGCGCCGCGCATTCGAGCAGCTCCCAGATCGTCGCCCCGACATAGTTGAGGCCGTAGTACACTTCGGCGGCGCTGTCATACAAAACGGCACCGGTTTCGAGGCGCCGGAAGATGACTGAATCGGCAGGAGTTGGTCGCATGCCGGTGGCAGGGTCATCAATCATGCCCTGCGGACGGCGACACCTCCCGCCGCCCGAGCGTCGCAAGCGGCTCGCTAGCCCTCTGTCCCGTATGGATTTGCGGACGCTTGGCGGTGGCGGCTGCGCTCCCCGCTTACCGGCTGCCGGGGGGCATGGTTCGCCCGCCACGGCGCAGCGTTGCGCGGACAGCGCAAAATTGCCATCGGGGTTACGGTCACATCGGTCATCGTCACGGAGCCTGGGCGGGTCCGCGCTCGACAGGGCCAACGGGCGGAGTCGGCCGGCGCGGCGCGCATGGCAACAACCAAACTGTCACCGGGGCCGCGACTTACCGGCATTGATTTAAAGCATCGTCGCACTTGAGCGCCGGGCAGGTGCGGCCTAGATTGCCGCTCGTCGATGTCCCTCATCGATCCTTCCGATCCCCGCCCAGTCCATTTCATGGGCGCCGCCGGCGCCGGTATGAGCGCTCTCGCCGAGCTGCTCGTTCGGCGGGGCGCACGAGTCACCGGCTGTGACGCAAATCCCGCCGGCGCGCCCGATCTCGCACAACTCGGCGTCCCTGTTGCGGCCGGTCACGACCCATCGCACGTCGCGGGCATCCGCGCGCTCGTCGTCACGTCGGCCGTTCGGCCATCGCATCCGGAAGTGGAAGCGGCGCGCGCGATCGGCGTGCCGGTCATACGCCGCGCCGAGGCGCTGGCGCAGGCGGTGTCCACGGACGGCGGGCAGCTCATTGCAGTTGCCGGCACGCACGGCAAGACGACCACGAGCGTCATGACCACGGAAGCGTTGGCGTCGGCGGGCCTCGAACCCACAGGTGTGATCGGCGGACGCGTGCCGTCGTGGGGCGGGAATCTTCGCTTCGGCGGGGATCGGGTGTTCGTGGTGGAAGCCGACGAATACGATCGCTCATTTCTGGCGCTCGCACCGACGGTGGCGGTGGTGACGAACCTCGAGGCCGACCACCTCGACATCTACGCCGACCTCGCGGACATTCGCCACGCGTTCGCGACGTTCGTGCGCGGGGCCGCGACGATCGTGCTCTGCTCCGACGACCCGGGTGCGGACGCGCTCGAGGTCCCGCGCGCCGCCGCGGTGGTGCGTTACGGCATCTCGTCGCCTAACGCAAAGCTCGCCGTGCGAGACCTGCGGCTCGCGGCCGATGGCTCGGCGTTCACGGTGGTCGCGGATGGCCGCTCGTTAGGCGAAGTGGCGCTGGGCGTGCCGGGCCGCCACAACGTGTTGAATGCGCTCGCCGCGCTCGCCGCCGGAATCGCCGTGGGCGCGACCGTGCCGGCCATGGCGCCCGGGCTTGCCGCCTTCGGCGGCGTCGAACGCCGCTTCCAACGGTTAGGCGACGCGCGCGGGGTGACGGTGGTGGACGACTATGCCCACCACCCGACCGAGATCCGCGCCACCCTCGCCGCGGCGCGCCACGCCTTCCCGGGCCGGCGTCTCGTGGCGGCGTTTCAACCGCACCTCTTCACCCGCACGCGCGACTTCGCCGCCGACTTCGGCGCTGCGTTAGCCACCGCCGATGCGATCTTTCTCACCGACATCTATCCGGCGCGCGAGCAACCCATCCCGGGCGTGAGCGCGAACCTGATTGCGGACGCCGCGCGCGCGGCCGGCGGCGCGCTCGCATGGCAGGGTGCGCGGTCCGATCTCGCCGCCGCGCTCGCCCAGAACGTGGCCGCAGGCGACGTCGTCCTCACGCTCGGCGCCGGCGACATCACGCGCACGGGGCGAGAGCTCCTCGACCGTCTGGCCGCAGCCGCGTGAGTCGCATGACGGCATACCTCGAGCGACTGCGCAATATCGGATGGCGCATTCCCGCCGGCGCGGCGGCGCTCGCGGCGATCGTCGCCGCACCGTGGTGGGGACCACTCGTCTTGTCGCAGCTCGGTTATTTTCACGTGCGACAAGTCGAGATCTACGGCGCGGTGTACGCGCAACCGTCGCGCATCATCGGGCGTATGCACGTCGACACGACGATGTCGATCTGGATGAATCTCACGCCGGTCGAGCGTCGTGTGGCACGCGACCCACAGGTGCGCAGCGTTGTGATCGAGCGTAAGCTTCCCGGAACTCTTGTCGTGCGGTTGGTTGAGAACGCGCCCGTCGCACTCGTCGAGACTTCAGGACCACCAGGCAAAGGTGCGTCTTTAAGCGCGATTCGTGTGGTGGACGCAGTCGGTCACGCGTTGCCCATCGATCCAAGTCGAACCAACATTGATCTGCCGGTGGTCGAGTCCCCGGACCCGTCGGTGCTCGCGCTGTTGGCCGACGTGAAGGCGCACGAGCCGCGACTGTTTGCACAGATCAGTTCGGTGCGGCACAGCGCACGGCCGGGTGGCGATGAGTTGGACGTGGCACTTCCTTCGGTCATGGTGCGAGCATTGGTTGGCGTGAGCGCAGATCGGCTCGCGGATGTGATTCCTGTCGAGGCCGACCTCGCGCGGCGTCATGCGCGCGTCGCGGAGCTCGATCTTCGATTCAGAGATCAAGTCATCGCCAGGCTGCAATGAATCCCGAACGCCTCGTTGCCGGGCTCGATATCGGTACCTCGCGCACCACCGCGATCATCGCGGAGGTGGTGGGCGACTTTCCGAAGCACCCGAATCTGAAAGTGCTGGGCGTCGGACAGGCGCGAACGTCGGGGATGCGCCGCGGCGTCGTGGCCGACATCGAAGAGACCACGCGTTCGATCACCAAAGCCATGCAGGACGCCGAGCGCATGGCAGGCGTGACGGTGGAGCACGTGTATGCCGGCATTGCCGGCGAGCACGTGCAAGCGATGACCAGTTCCGGTGTGGTCGCTGTCAATGGCGACGACGTGACGCGCGCCGACGTCGAACGCGCGAACGAGGTGGCGCGGACGCAAGCGATTCCCGCCGACCGCGAGCTGCTCCACGCGATCCCGCAGGAATACCGCGTGGACAAGAATCACGGCATTCGCGATCCGATCGGAATGGTCGGCATGCGTCTCGAGACGGAGATGTACCTGGTGACGATCGGTGCGTCGCCGGCCACGAATCTTCGTCGGGCGGTCGAGCGGGCGGGCTATCACGTGCGGGAGCTGGTGCTCGAACCGCTGGCCAGCGCGTTGAGCGTGCTCACCGACGACGAGAAAGAGCTCGGTGTGGCGCTCGTCGAAATGGGCGCGGGCACAACCGATCTCGCCGTGTTCCACGAAGGCAAGATCCGATTCCTCGGCACCGTCGGGTTTGGCGGCAATAACGTGACGAGCGATCTCGTGCACGGACTCGGCGTCACGCAAGCTGATGCGGAACGGCTCAAGGAGAGTTACGGCTGCGCGTACGAGCCGATGATGAAGGATTCACACGAGGTGATTCAGCTGCCGAGCACCGTCGCGCAGGGCGAGCGCCAGATTCCGCGCGAATTGCTCGCACACATCATCCATCAGCGGATGGATGAAATCTTCGAGATGGTGAATCGCGAAATCACGGGCGCGGGCTTCGCGGGACGCTTGAGTGCCGGAGTGGTGCTTACGGGCGGAGCCTCTGCCATTCCGGGCGCAGCCGAGCTGGCGGCTGACGTCTTCGGCACGGGCGTTCGCGTGGGCTCACCCGCGGCAAGCGTCGGCGGTTTGAGCGACGCGGTCGAGTCGCCGCGGTTCGCGACGGTGGTTGGACTGGCGTTGTATGGCGGTCAGCGACTGGCGCTCGGCGTTCCGGGGGCGGCGTCGGGGCGCAGACGCGGTGTGTCCGCGCCTGGCATGGACCGGCTGGCGCAGAGAGTGAAGACCTGGTTGCAGGACTTTTTTTGATCGCGCAAGCGCGCTCTCGTACGAGGGTCGCGTTTTCATGAGCGTAGCACTCTGTCCCTCCGGCCTGCAACGAGTCTCATCGGGGTACCGGACCAAACTGTACCTCTACTGCCCCTTGGTCTCTGGCGCGTTTCGGAAGCGAAAGCATTATATTCCGTCCGAACTTAGGTCCCCCTCTCTCGTCACTCATTAGGAGTTCCCCCCGCAATGATCTTCGAGTTCGAGGAGAGCACCTCACAGAACGCCCGGATGAAGGTGGTCGGCGTCGGAGGTGGCGGCGGCAATGCGGTCAATCGAATGATCGAGGAGCATCTCGAAGGGGTCGAGTTCATCTCCGTCAACACGGACGCGCAGGCCCTGCTGAACTCGAAGTCAGACGTCAAGATTCAGATCGGGAAGAAGCTGACGAGGGGTCTGGGGGCGGGGGCGCGTCCGGAGATTGGACGGCAGGCCATCGAGGAAAACCGGGACGAGGTGGCGCGGGCGATGACCAACGCCGATCTCGTGTTCGTGACGTGCGGCATGGGCGGCGGGACGGGGACCGGGGCGGCGCCGATCGTATGCGAGATGGCGCGCGAGGCGGGGGCGCTCACGGTGGGCATCGTCACCAAGCCGTTCCTGTTCGAGGGACGGAAGCGCATGCGGCAGGCGGACGCGGGCATCTCCGAGATGCGCAAGCACGTGGACACGATGATCGTCGTGCCTAACGAGCGGCTGCTGGCGGTGGTGGCCAAGAACATTCCCTTCGGCGACGCGCTCAAGAAGGCCGACGAAGTGCTGCTGCACGCCACGCAGGGGATCTCGAGCCTCATCAGCGTCACCGGGCTGGTGAACGTCGACTTCGCCGACGTGCGGACCGTGATGCAGAGCGGCGGCTCGGCGCTCATGGGCACCGGCATCGGCCGCGGCGACAACCGGGCGATCGAGGCCGCGCAGCAGGCGATCTCGTCGCCGCTGCTCGACAACATCTCCGTGGGCGGCGCGACGGGCGTGCTGATCAACATCACCGGCGGCAACGACCTCACGTTAGGCGAAGTCCACCAGATCAACGAGATCGTGCACGACTCGGTGGGCGACGACGCCGAAATCATTTTCGGCGCCGTGAACGAGCCGGCGATGCAGGGTGAGATTCGCGTCACCGTCATCGCGACCGGCTTCGATCGCGCGTTGCAGACGGGCTCCGTCATGGAACCGTCGTCGCGCGCCGCGATGATGCCGACGACGCCGGTGCTGCCGTTCCCGGCGCAGCGCCAGCGCCAGCAGCCCGTGGTGCCACCGCGCGCGGCGCCGCCGGCCGAGCGCCGGGCGTCGCAACCGGGTGCGCCGTCGGACAAGACGTCGCAGGATCTCAGTGACATGGAGATTCCGACGTTCATCCGGAGGCAGATGGATTGAAGCGCCCGTCGCCGCGCGCGTGGACGACGGCGGCGATCGTGGCGCTGGGTGTGGTCGTGGTGTGCATCGGCTGGCCACACTGGTCGCGTCTCGCACCGGCCGCGACGCCCGTTCGCCCCGACACCAGGGCCTCGGCGCCCCGGTCGCTGCCTAACGCAAGTGATTCGGGCATCACCGTTCGCGACGACACCCTGCACGCGGGTGAAACCCTCTCCGGCCTCCTCGAGCGCGCGGGCATCCGCACCGCCGATGCGGCGAAGATTCTCACCGCGGCCAGTGCACTCGATCCGCGCCGCACGCCGGCCGGCATGCCCGTGGTCGTGCGCACCCCCCGCGGCGATTCGACGCCGTCGGAAGTCGTGTTCCAGCTGGCCGTCGACCACCTGGTCCACGTCACACGGTTAGGCGACAGCGCCTGGACCGGCGCCGACGAACGGCTGCCGTGGCACACCGATACGATCGCCGTCCACGGCGTCATCACCTCCAACCTGTACGCCGCGCTCGACGATTCCGCGGCCGGCGTGCTGCCCAAGGGCGCGCGCTCTGAGCTCGCGTGGTCGCTCGCCGACATCTACGAGTATCGCGTGGACATGAGCCGCGAGCTCCAGCCCGGCGACGCGTTCCGCGTTCTCTTCGAGCGCTCCCAGGGGCCCGGCGGCGTGGTACGCGTCGGCAACATCCTCGCCGCCCGGTTCGATCTGTCGGGCACCGAGACGGACGCGGTGCGATTCACCGAAGCGCCCGGGCGCGCCGAGTACTTCGACCAGACGGGCCGTTCGATGCGCGCCGCGTTTCTGCGTGCGCCGCTCGAGTTTCGACGGATCTCGAGCACCTTCGGGCGCCGCCTGCATCCAATCCTCGGCATCTGGCGCAACCACACGGGAACCGACTACGCGGCCAACGCGGGCACGCCGGTGCGCGCCATCAGCGACGGCGTCGTCATCTTTGCGGGCCGACGCGGCGGCTACGGCAACATGATCGACATCCGGCATCGCAACGGCATCGTGAGTCGCTACGGCCATCTGCGCGGATTCGCGCGCGGCATTCGCCCCGGCCGCGTGGTCGCGATCGGACAGACGATCGGCTACGTGGGCATGACGGGTCTGGCGACGGGTCCGCACCTCCACTTCGAGATCCTGGTGGACGGACGCCAGCGCGACCCGCGCACGGCGCTCAAGCGTGATACCGGCCTTCCTGTCGCGGCCGCGGAGCAGTCCAAGTTCGACGCGACGCGCGATTCGCTGCTGGCGAAACTCTCGGGCGCCGTGGGGTAGGGAAGGGGCCTTCACCGGTTTCCTTCCCCGTCACGTCAAGCGTCCCGCGCACTCGTGCTCTCCTGGATCATCGCCGTCGCCATCGGGGCGGGGATCGCCGCCTGGCTGTACCCGAGGCGATGGGTGCCCGCGGGGCTGCGGGCCATCGCCATTGCGTTAGGCGTGGCGTTGCTGCTCGACGCGCCGGCGGGCCCGCGCCATCCGCTGCCGCCGCTCGTGGCGCTCGATGCCTCGGAGAGCTGGACCCGCGACGGCGACACCGCGCTCTGGAACGGCGCGCGCCGCCAGGCGCAGTCGCTGACGCCCGATTCGGTGCTGCTCTTCGGCGACAGCGTGCGCCGCGCGCCGCGCACGCCGGAGCCGGCCGACGTGTCGACCCGCGCCCGTGCGCTGGCCGAGCGTGCGTTAGGCGCGGGGCGGCCGCTCGACCTCATCACCGATGGCGAGATCGACGACCCGGCGGCGCTGCCCGGCTTTCCCGCCGGCTCGCGCATCGTGGTGCTCGCACACCCGCCCGTGCGCGACGTCGCGGTCGTGTCGCTCGATGCGCCGCGCGCAGCCGTCAGCGGCGACACGGTGGAGCTGCATGTGGGCGTCCGCGCCGATTCGCTCGCCACGCCGCCGGGCAGCATCCGGATTCTGCTCGGCGGCCGCGTGCTGACGTCGGTGGCGCTCGACTCGATGCCCGCCCGGGCCGAGCGGACGATCACGGTGCGGGCGCCGATCGCCGGCCCCGTTGGGCCATCGGTGCTCGACGCCGTCGTCACCGTACCGGGAGATCGCGAAGCGCGCAACGATACGTTAGGCGTAGCCGTGGACGTGGCGCGCGCGGCGGGCGCCGTGCTCGCGTCGACGTCGCCGGACTTCGATGCGCGGTTCGTGCTGCCGGTGCTGCGCGGCGCCGTCGCGCTGCCCACGCGTGCGTACTTTCGCGTCGCGCCCGGACAGTGGCGCCAGGATGGATCCCTGGCGCCGGTGGACGAGCGCACGGTGAAGGGCGCGATGCACGACGCGCCGCTCGCCATTCTGCACGGCGACACGAGCTATTTCGGTGCGCCGCGCACGGCGATGACGGGTTCGTTGGCGCTCGTGGTTCCGTCGGCGGATACGACGGGCGAGTGGTACGCGATCGATGCGCCGCCGTCGCCGATCGCGGGCGCGCTGGCGGGCATCGTGTGGGACAGCCTGCCGCCGATCACGGTATCGCCCCGTGCGCCCACCGGCGAGTGGGAGGCGCTCACGGTGGCGCGCGCGAGGCAGTACGATCGGCGGCCGGCGATTGCCGGCGGCGCGGCGCAGGGTCGCCGCGTGGTCGTCGTGAGCGCGTCCGGGTTCTGGCGGTGGCAGTTCCGCGGCGGCGCCAGCGCCGACGCGTTCGTCGCCTTGTGGGGGAGTATATTTGACTGGTTGAGTGCGGAGCGTCCCGATCCTCGGGCGGCGACGCCTGCCGAGGGCGTGGTGCGCGCCGGCGATCCGGTGCGTTGGCGGCGCGGGACTGCCGCATCGAAAGACAGCGTCGTGCGCGTGGTGCTGCGACGTCGTGGTACGGCGCGCGATGATTCGCTTACGCTGCGGTTCGGCGCGGGCGCCACGGTTGCGCAGACAGACCCGATGCCGCCCGGCGTGTACGATGCGCGCGTGGTCGGGGGCGCCGCGGTGCTGGTAGTGAATCCTTCGCGCGAGTTGCTGCCGCGCGCGGGCGCGGTGCGCGGCGGACCGGTGGGCGGGGCGACGTCGTTCGGCGATCAGCCGCGGCTGCGCGACATGTGGTGGAGCTACATCGCGCTCATCGCCGCGCTGTGCATCGAGTGGCTCCTGCGCCGCCGGCGCGGATTGCGCTAGCGGCTTCGCCTAACTGCAACCGGATTTCGATTCGTAGCCATGCGCATTCTTCGCCGCGCCGACGACGCCCCGCGACGCTCGTTCTGGCAGCGCCTCAAGGACATCGCGCTGTTCGACGTCGGCGTGGTGGTCCGCGGCGGCGTCAATGCCGGCTCGCTCGAGCAGCTGGAAGAGCTGCTCCTCGACGCCGACTTCGGCGTTCCCGTGAGCGTGCGGCTCGTCGCCGACGTCGAGTCCGCGGCGAAGCTCGGCTACGTGCGGACGCAGGACGAGTTCCTGGACGCGCTGCGCACGGGCGTCGAGACATCGCTGCGCGCAGGGCAGAGCGATCCGGCGTTGGCGTTAGGCGCGTCGCCGACCGTGGTTCTCGTCGTGGGGGTGAACGGCGCCGGCAAGACGACGTTCATCGCCAAGCTCGCGGCGCGGCTGCGCCGGCAGGGCACGCAGGTGGTCGTGGCCGCCGGCGACACGTATCGCGCCGGCGCGATCGACCAGCTGCGCGTGTGGGCCGAGCGCGTCGGCGCGCAATTCATCGGCAGCGCGCAGGGCAGCGACCCGGCGGCGGTCGCGTACAACGCCATCGACGCCGCGGTGGCGCGCCGCGCCGACGTGGTGATCGTGGACACCGCGGGCCGTCTGCACACGCAGGACGATCTCATGACCGAGCTGCAGAAGGTGGCGCGCGTGATCGCGAAACGCCTGCCCGGCGCGCCGCACGAAACACTGCTCGTGCTCGACGGCACCATCGGCCAGAATGCCGTCGCCCAGGCCCGCTCGTTCTCGGCGTCGGTGCCGCTCAGCGGCGTGGTGATCACGAAGCTCGACGGCACGGCGCGCGGCGGCATCGTGGTGGCGGTGCACGAAGCGCTCGACGTGCCGATCAAGTTCGTCGGCGTCGGCGAGAAGGCGGACGACCTGGTGCCGTTCGACGCGGCGCAGTACGCCCGCGATCTCTTCGCCGAGTAGCCGCCTAACGCCTAACCGTGGCGAACCTCGACACCAACGTCGCGTATCTCAAAGGCGTCGGCCCGCGCCGCGCCGAAGCGCTGCACCGGCTCGGCGTCCGCACGGCGCGCGACCTCCTCTACCACCTCCCGCACCGCTACCACGACGCGAGCACCGTCGCGCGCATCTCGACGCTCGCGCCGGGCATGGATGCGACGGTGATCGGCACGGTGATCTCGAAGGGAATCATCCCCACGCGCAAAGGCCTGCGGATCTTCCAGGCCGTGCTCAAGGACCCGACGGGCTTGATCGAAGCGGCGTGGCCAGGCCAGCCGTTCCTCGACCGCGTGGTGGAGAAGGATGACGTGCTGCTGGTCACCGGCCGCGTGCGGTTCTTCCACGGCCGGCAGCTGCAGCCGCGCGAGATGGTGAACCTGGGCGGAGGCGCCGAGACGGACGACGTGAGCGGCGGACGCGTGCTCGCGGTGTACCCGGCCACGGAAGGGCTGTCGTTCAAGCAGATCCGCGCGATCGTGCACGCGCATCTGGACGCGCTGCTTCCGTTAGTCCGCGAGTCGCTGCCGCGCGAGCTGATGGAGCGGGCCGGCGTGCCGCCGCTCCGCGAGGCGCTGCGCATGGTGCACCGTCCGGCGACGCTCGCCGAGGCGGAGCGCGGCCGCTCGCGGCTGGCGCTCGAGGAAGCGCTGTTCGTGAACCTGCTGCAGCTCCGCGCCAAAGAGCTGGCCCGCGAGCGGCGCGCGGGCATCGCGTTCGTGAACAAGCGCGAGCTCACGAGCCGCCTCAAGCGCGAGCTGCCGTTCGAGCTCACCGGGGCGCAGACGCGCGCCATCCGCGACATCGTGGCCGACATGTGCGGCGACCGGCGCATGCACCGGCTGTTGCAGGGCGACGTCGGCAGCGGCAAGACGGTAGTGGCGCTGTTCGCGGCGCTGCTGGCGCTCGAGAACGGCTATCAGGCGGCGATGATGGCGCCGACGGAGCTGCTGGCCGAGCAGCACGCCGCCACGCTGACGCGGCTGCTGGGTCCGTTAGGCATCGAACCGGTGCTGCTGACGGGCCGCCTCACGGCGTCCGAGCGCCGCGAGCGCGCGGCGCGGCTGGCAGGCACGTCGCCGCTCATCGCGGTGGGCACGCACGCGCTGGTGCAGGAAGACACGCGGTTCGGACGCCTGGGGTTCGTCGCCATCGACGAACAGCAGCGCTTCGGCGTCGAGCAGCGCGCCGCGTTGGGCGCGAAGGCCGCCCCCGGCGCGCCCTCCGGCCGTCCCGACGTGCTGCTCCTGAGCGCCACGCCGATTCCGCGCTCCCTGGCGCTCACGGCGCTGGGCGATCTGGACGTCAGCGTGTTGGACGAGCGGCCGCCCGGCCGTCTGCCGGTGAAAACCGTCCTGCGTCCGTCGTCGCGCCGCGGCGCCGTGCTCGAGGCGGTCGAGCGCCAGCTGGCCGAGGGGCGGCAGGGCTACGTGGTGTATCCGGTGATCGAGGAATCGGAGAAGACCGACCTCAAGGCCGCTGCGACGATGCACGCCGAGCTCTCGCGCGGCCCGTTCGCGCACCGGCGCGTGGCGCTGCTGCACGGCCGCCTGCCGCCCGACGAGCGCGACCAGGTGATGCGCGCGTTCCGCGATCACGAGATCGACGTGCTGGTCGCGACGACGGTGATCGAGGTCGGCATCGACGTGCCCAACGCGACGGTGATGGTGATCGAGCATCCGGAGCGCTTCGGCCTGTCGCAGCTCCACCAGCTCCGCGGCCGCGTCGGTCGCGGCGGATCGGCCAGCTATTGCATTCTGTTAGGCGACCCGGGCCCGGAGACGCGCGCGCGGCTCGAGGTGTTCGTCGGCACGGACGACGGCTTCGAGATCGCCCGCGCCGACCTCCGGCTCCGCGGCATGGGCGACCTCTTCGGCGCGCAGCAGAGCGGCGACCCCACCTTCCGCATCGCCGACCCGCTCAAGGACGAAGCCCTGTTCGCGATCGCCCGCGCGGCCGCCGAAGCGATTCTGGCGTCCGACCCCGATCTCCGGGGTCGCGACCACGCGCCGCTGCGCGCAGCGTTAGGCGAGCGGTACCGCCGGGCGCTGGAACTGTTCCGCGTCGGGTAAGGCGGACACGGCCGAACAAAGCCGGAGCCAGAGCGAAAGGCGGACAACGCGGACACGGCCGGACAAAGCGGGAGCAAAAAGCGTAAGGCGGACACGGCCGGACACGGCGTTGGGCGTTCTGTTTTCACAGGCAGAGCCCCCAGTGCTCCGTTAGGCAACGCCTTCAGCGCCTAGCGGTGTGTTCGCGCCTCCTTCGCCCGCGGTCTCCGGCTGTTTCCGGCTTTGTCCGACGTGTCCGCCTTACGGTGTGTTCGCGCCTCCTTCGCCCGCAGTCTCCGGCTGTATCCGGCTTTGTCCGACGTGTCCGCCTTACGGTGTTCGCTCTTGCAGGCGCTTCTTGATCCGCTCTAACTCGGCGTTCGTCTTGTCCAACTGGTCGCGCAGCCCTTTGATCTCCTTCTGAAGATCGTCCTCGCGCTGCTGCGCCTTCTGGGCGTCGGCCAGGCGCGCCGAGTCGTTGGACGCCACCACCGGCGCCCGTTGGGCGAGCGAATCCAATTCGGCCGCGATGCGGCGCAGCGTCGCCGCTTCCGCCCGGTGGAGCGACAGGGTCGTGTCGGAGAGATATTCGTCCAGCCGCTCCGTCGCGGCCCGCGGACTGCCGCCGCGATTCGCCGGATCGAGCTTGAACAGCGCCCGCCAATAAGTCGCCTCGCGCGCCTCCGGGCTCGACGGATAGCGCTGCGTGAACTCGTACAGCGCTTTGTCGGCGTCGTCGAAGTGGCCTAACGCAACCTGATTCTTCGCCGCGCCGATCGTGCCGATCCAGTCGTCGGCGGCAGGCGGCATCGTGCGTCGTGCAGACGTCGTGGCGCACGCGGCGACGAGCAGCGTGAGCCCGACCAACAGCCATCGCCTCACGCCGGAACCCCGAACATCGGCGTGCGGGGCCGCTCGTGCACCCGACCACCGGCGCGCATGGGAAGCGTCAAGTGAAACGTCGTGCCCACCCCGACGATGCTCTCGACCGAAATCTGGCCGCCGTGCGCGACCACGATCTGCCGCGCGATCGCCAGGCCGAGTCCACTGCCGGCGTGCGCCGCTGCTTCCTGATTGTCCGCCTGGAAAAACTTCTCGAAGATGTGCGGCAGCTGCTGCGGCGGAATGCCCGCGCCGGTGTCGCGCACATCCAGGTACACCTGCTCCTCCGTCGCGTCGACGAGAAGCTCCACCGATCCGCCGCGCTCGGTGAACTTGAACGCGTTCGCGACGAGATTCCCGAGCACCTCGCTGATGCGGTCCGGATCCCAGAGCACTTCGGCGGGCAGCACACCCGCGCGCTCGACGCGGAAATCGATGCCGCGCTGCATCGACAACACGCGGAACGTTTCCTCCAATTCGGCCAGGAACGCATCGAGGTTCGTTGGGCGAAGATCGAGCTTGCCGCCGCCTGCCTCGAACCGACTCACGTCCAACAACTGATGCACCAGCCGGGACAACGAGCGCGTCTGCGAGTCGAGCGTGCGCACGATCTCGTGCATCTTGGGCGACACCGTGCCGTACACGCCTTCGTCGATCAGTTGCAGGTAGCCGAGGATGACGTTGATCGGCGTCTTGAGCTCGTGCGACGCGACGGATACGAACTCTGCCTTCAGCCGATCGAGCGCTGCCAGTTGATGCGCCATCGACCCGAAACTCTCGGCCAGGTGGCCGAATTCGTCTTTTCGTCGCGCGTTCACACGCAGTCGATATCCGAAATTCCCGTCCGCCATCTGCGCCATGCCGTGCTCGAGATCGCGGATCGGTCCGCCGATCGTGCGCCAGAGCAGAATCGATATGATGAGCGCCAGCGTCGCCGCCACGAGCAAGCCGAGCGCCGCCGCGTTGCGTGCCTGTTCCGTTTCCGCGGTTGCTTCGGCGACGAGCCGGCTGGATCGATCGCGTAGCACGCCTTCGGCCGACGTGAGTTCGCGCTCCGTTGCCGCGATCGCTGGAATCAGGTGCTGCGTCGACACCGAGTCCGCGATCTTCGCCTGGCCCGCCGCGGCGGCTGCATACTCGCTCGGCACGAACGACGCGACCTGCGCTACCGCCGTGCCGATTTTGGTCGACGCGGACTGCATGCCAAGGTGCGCGAGCGAGTCGGACGTCGCGGCCAGGGCGGTGAGCTGCGAGTCCATCGACGCGCGGATCTGCGGCTGGTGCAGGAAGACGAGCGAGAGATCGAGGCGGCGCAGCTCGTCCGTGCCGGCCCGCATGCGGTTGAGCAGCAGCGACGCCGCGAACTCTCGCTTCTGCAGCACGGTGGTGAACGAGTGCAGCTTCTCCAGCGACTGGAGAGCCAGGAACAAAGGGACCAGGAGTACGAGCGCGATGGCGACGAGGCCAGCGCCTAACTTGGACCGAATGCTCACGGGCGCGACCCGCCGATCGTCGAGTGAGCGTGGCGGCCTAACGTGACCGCTGGGCCGGCACGGCGAATGACGCGGAGCGTGGCATCGCCGGGGCAGCCGGGCCGCTGTACTTGAGAACGTCGCGGCATGAAGTCCTGTATGAGTCCTGTGCCGGCTGGCTGATCAGCCGGGATCGTGATGGAGCTGCTGGAGCGCCGCGCGAGCTCACGACGCCGCACCGGGATCATACACCACGCGGCATGCCGCGTGCCTCTGACACGCCACGCGAAATCAGTGCCTCGCATACATCCGCTGCCGACGAGCGCGCTACCGTTGCGCTTCATACGCTCGCCTGCATCGTACATCTCCGGGACACCGCACGCTAGCGGGAAAATCCCGTGAGTTCAGTGATAAGTTGACAGTGCCGTCAGTCGTTCGTAGCTTGCCGATCCCGCCCCGTAACTCTAACCGCCTCAAGGACATTGAGTACTCCTCGCATTGACGAGCTGAAACAGCACGTCGGCCGCTCTGTCACCGTTCGCGGATGGGTCACCCATCTGCGCTCGTCCGGAAAAATCGCGTTCGTCGTCTTGCGCGACGGTACCGGACAGATACAAGGCGTCCTCGTAAAAACGCAAATCGCACCCGAGATCTGGGAACGTTTCACGGCGTTGACCACGGAGACCTCGGTCGCCATGACCGGCGAGGTGCACGCTGAAGAACGCTCGCCCGGCGGCATCGAGATGGCCGTCACCAATCTCGAGATCATCGGCGCAAGCTCGCTCGACTACCCCATCCAGCCGAAAGAACACGGCATCGATTTTCTGCTCGACCATCGCCACTTCTGGCTGCGATCGCCCCGGCAGCGTGCGATCGCTCGCGTGCGCAACGAGGTCGAACAAGCGATTCATGACTTCTTTTACGCACGAGGCTTCCTCCGTGTGGACACGCCGATTCTCACGGCGGCCATCGGTGAGCGATCGGGACTCTTTTCCACCGAATACTTCGACGAAGGCAACGCCTACCTCGCCCAGACTGGACAGCTGTATGGCGAGGCTGCCGCGGCGGCGTTCGGCCGCATCTACACGTTCGGTCCAACCTTCCGCGCCGAAAAGTCGAAGACGCGAAGGCACCTCACCGAATTCTGGATGATCGAGCCGGAAGTCGCCTGGAACGACAGCGACGACAACGTGCGCCTTCAGGAAGACTTCGTCTCGTACCTGGTTCGTCGTGCACTCGATCGCTGCGCCGATGACCTCGTCGTGCTGGAGCGCGACACCGCGCCGCTCGAGCGCGTGGTGCCGCCGTTCGTACGACTCGATTACGGCGATGCGATCTCGCTGTTGCATCGAAAGGGCAGTGCGACCGCCTGGGGCGATGACCTGGGCGCCGAAGACGAATCGCTCATCGTGGCCGAGTACGACAAGCCCGTGTTCGTAATGAACTATCCGCGCGAGGCAAAGGCGTTCTACATGAAGGAGAATCCGGCCGACCCGCGCACTGTGCTCTGCGACGACCTGCTGGCGCCCGAAGGCTACGGCGAGATCATCGGTGGCAGTCAGCGCGAAGACGATTACGATCGTCTGCTCGCGCGCATCCGCGCCGAGAAGTTGCCTGAGGCAGCGTACGACTGGTACCTGGACTTACGGCGCTACGGAACCTTCATCCACTCTGGTTTCGGGCTCGGACTCGAGCGCACGATCGCGTGGATTTGCGGACTGCCGCACTTGCGAGAAGCGATTGCGTTTCCGCGGCTCATGAATAGACTAAGGCCGTGAAGTCGCACTGCCTAGCCACGCTTTCGTAAGGCGCAGCAACGGCTTATACACGCGTATATAATGTTGTTTGTTAGATAAAGCAGATGAGGTGTTGTGCTGCCTCGGGACTCATTCCGCTCCCTTGACCTCGTTCCAGAGCGCATCGAGTCCGGTTGCGTCCAACGACGACAGCGCGACGTGCCGCTCGGCCGCCAGACGCTCCATGCCCTCGAACCGGCGCACGAATTTCTCGTTCGCGCGATCGAGCGCCACCGCCGCGTGCACGTTGGCGCGGCGGCACAGATTGACCACCGCGAACAGCAGGTCGCCTAACTCAGCCTCGAGTGCGTCGCGCGCGTCCTCCCGCGGCCGCGCCAGCTGCTCGCGCACCTCGGCGAGCTCTTCCTCCACCTTGAGCGCCGGTCCTTCGACATCGGGCCAGTCGAACCCGACACCCGCCGCGCGGTCCTGCAGTCGTTGGGCACGATGCAACGCCGGGAGTCCCGACGGCAGCCCCTCGGTGAGCGAACCGCGCGTGCGCGCTTTCATCGTTTCCCAGCGCTCTTTCACGCCGCCGCCGTATAGATGCGGATGACGCCGCTTCATCTTCTCGATCAGGCCGCCCGCCACGTCGTGCGCATCGAAGTCGCCTGCTTCTTCGGCAAGCACGGAGTGGAAGAGCACCTGCAGCAGGACATCGCCTAACTCCTCGCGCATCGCGTCCGCGTCGTTGGAGCGCAGGGCGTCGTCGAGCTCGTGCGTCTCCTCGATCAAGTACGGTCGCAGCGAGGCGTGCGTCTGCTCGCGATCCCACTCGCACCGCGCGCGAAGATCGCGCATGAGCGCGAGCGCATCTTCAAGCGTTGATTTAGCTTGCATCGTTCCTCCCGGGCCGGTATACTACCCGCCCGAACGATGATGCGTCAACGCGAACGTCGATGACACGCGCCTGGGTCGAAATCGATCTGGGCGCGTTACGCCGCAATGGGGCCGTGATGGCCGCCCGCGCCGCCGCGCTCCTCCCGATGATCAAAGCCGATGGCTACGGGATCGGCGCTGTCGCCGCGGCGCGCGCGCTCGAGTCCGTCTCGCCGTGGGGCTTCGGCGTTGCCACCGTCGAAGAAGGACGCGAGCTCCGTGAGTCCGGCGTCGTCCGGCCGATCGTCGTGTTCACTCCGACACTCGCCGACGAGCTCGCCGACCTCCGCGCCTTGCGCCTAACGCCAGCGCTCGGCACCGCCCAACAGATCGAGGCGTGGCGTGCGATCGGGGCCGGACACCAGGACTGGCACCTCGCCATCGACACCGGCATGCACCGCGCCGGCGTCCACTGGGACGAGGTCCGAGCGCTGCGCGGCCTCCTCGAAGCATCGCCGCCCCAAGGCGCGTTCACGCATTTCCATTCCGCCCAGCTCGACGACGGTTCGCTCGCCCAACAGGAACGGCGGTTCGAGCACGCACTCGAGCAATTGCCCGCGCGTCCGGCGCTCCTCCACACCGAGAATTCTGCCGCGCTGTCGCGCGTGACGACGTCGCGGTGGTCGCTGGCGCGACCCGGCATTTTCCTCTACGGAGTTGGCACCGGCACGCGCGCGCTCGTCCAACCGGAATCCGTGGTGAGTCTTCGCGCACGAATCGTCGAGATCCATACGCTCGACGACGGTGACTCCGTGAGCTACGACGCCACGCATCGGATCGCCGGCTCGCGTCGCATTGCCACGCTGCCGTTGGGCTACGCCGACGGCTACCGTCGCGTGCTCGGCAATCGCACGCAGGTGCTCGTCGCCGGCCGCTGCGCTCCGGTCGTTGGCGTCGTGACGATGGACATGACGATGATCGATGTCACGGACATCGCATGCGATGTCGGCGATGTGGTCACGCTGATCGGCCGCGACGGAGTGCGCGAGCGCAGTGTGGAATCGGTCGCGCACGATGGCGGCCTGTCGCCTTACGAGCTTCTTACGGCTCTCCAGTCGCGTCTGCCGCGCGTGTACGTGAACGCGTCGTGACGCGCCGCGCGATCATTCTCGTGCTCGATGGTGTGGGCATCGGCGCGGCGCCCGATGCCGATGTCTATGGCGACGCGGGAAGCAACACGCTCGGCAATCTCGCGCGGGCCGTGGGCGGCATGGAACTCCCCAACCTGGAGCGCCTCGGACTCGGCTGCATCGCGGAGCTCGACGGCGTCGCGCCTGCCCAACGTCCCGGCGCTGCGTGGGGTACGATGCGTCCGGCATCCGTCGGGAAAGACAGTACCATCGGACACTGGGAGATCGCGGGCGTGCGTCTCGAGCGACCGTTCCCTACGTATCCGAACGGATTCCCCGATCCGCTCGTGCGCGAGTTTTCCGAGCGCACGGGACGTGGCGTGCTGGGCAACATTGCGGCGAGCGGCACCGAGGTGATCGAGAAGTATGGCGCCGAGCACGAGCGCACGGGGCGATGGATTCTCTATACGAGCGCGGATTCGGTGTTTCAGGTGGCAGCGCACGAGCGCATCGTTCCGCTCGAGGAGTTGTACGCCGCCTGCGAGATCGCGCGGTCGATGCTGGTCGCGCCCAACGACGTCGCGCGCGTGATCGCGCGCCCGTTCACCGGCGAGCCGGGCGCCTATCGTCGCACCGCCGCACGACGCGACTTTGCGATCGAGCCGCCTGAGCGCACGCTGCTCGATGCGCTCGCCGAGCGCGGCATTGCGCGGATGGGCGTCGGCAAGGTGGATGATCTGTTCGCCGGACGAGCGCTCTCGTCGGTACATACATCGGACAACGCGGCCGGCATTGCGGAAATTCATCGCGCGCTCGACGCGCTCACTGGTGGGCTGCTCTTCGCCAACCTAGTAGATTTCGACCAGCTTTGGGGGCACCGAAACGACATATCGGGGTTCTATGAAGGACTGCGGGCGTTCGACTCCGCGCTGCCCGGCATCGAAGGCGCACTTCGCGAGGACGACTTGCTTTTCCTGACGGCCGATCACGGGAACGACCCGACTACACCATCCACCGATCACGCACGTGAGCGTGTGCCTCTTCTGGTCCTGGGCTCGCGCGTGCATCCGCGATCGCTGGGTGAGCGATCCACTTTCTCCGACCTCGGCGTCACCGTCGCGGAGTGGTTGGGGGTCGACTTTCGCGATCGCGGCGTGTCGTTTCTCCCGGAGCTGCTCGCCGCGTGACGCATAGCGCTTCGGGCTCCGCACTCGTCGGCGTGCCTACCGGGACGTCGGATGCGGACTGGCGCGAGCTTCGCGCGATGGCGTTCGCGGCGCTCGATCATGCCTATGCGCCGTACTCGCGGTTTCGTGTTGGCGCAGCGATTCGCTCGAGCGATGGGCGGATCTATGCCGGGTGCAACGTCGAGAATGCGTCGTACCCGGCATCGATGTGCGCCGAGCGCGTGGCGGTCGCGACTGCGGTGGCGGACGGTGCGCGGGATTTTGTTGCATTGGTAATCGCGAGCGAGGCGGCTGTTCCCGCAGCGCCGTGTGGTCTTTGTCGACAAGTGTTGGGAGAGCTCGGCCCCCGTCTCGAGATTTCGAGTTGTACGAGTCGTGGCGTCGAGTCGCGTTGGTCCATCTCCTCTTTGCTGCCGTCTCCGTTCACGTCGCAATCCCTCGACCGTTCGTGATCGGCCGGCGCATCGTGCTTGGCATGGCGATGCGTCAGGCGCACCAGAACCATCTCTCCGTGGAAGGCCGGAGTGCTCGTTTCTCGTAAGCCGCGTCGCGCGCTGCTCCTTCTGGGCGCACTGGTGACCGTGGTCACCGTGATGGGTGCGTGTCAGGAGAACCTGGCAGGCGGGGCCGCGTGTCCCTCGCTGTGTCCCGATACGCTCACGGTGAAGGATGTCGTGCTCTCGGGCACCGACGCGTTCGACACGATGACCAACGTGATCGGCGTCCCGCCGCTCGGCACCGAGCAGCAGCTGCTGGTCGCGAACTACACGCAGGGCGGCCTGCCGGTGCAGACGGCGGCCATCCTGCGGTTCGATTCGCTGATTCGCGTCCTGCCGGACACGGACACGCTCGCGGCGCCCAAGCCGATCATGCGGGTCGACTCGGCCGGCCTCAAGATTTCGGTGATCGCTCCGACGGACAGCACGCGCGATACGATCCTGGTGCAGGACACGGTGACGTTCCTGGTGTACGACGTGGACGCGAATGCGGCCGATCTCGACACGGCGGCGGTGCACGCGCAGTTCAACACGGCGCCGATCGCGTCGCTCGTCGTGCCGCGGGATTCGGTGAAAGGCTCGATCACGATCCCGCTCGACAGCGGATGGGTAGGCGAGCACGTGCGCGACGGCAAGCGGATTCGGTTAGGCGTCCGCATCACCAGTCCCCGGTTTGCGCAGATCAACATCGGCAGCTCCAACGGCGGCCTGTCGGCGACGCTCGAGTACTTCGGCTTCAACGACACCACGAAAGCGTTCACGCAGCGCAACGTGAACACGCACACCACCGGTGCGCCGCCGTTCAGCAGTCTGGCGGACTATGATCTGGTGTTGCAAGGCACGCCGCCGCCGGATTCCGGCATCCTGGCGGCGGGGGGCATTCCGGGGAGCCGCGTGTATATGCGCTTCGGGGTGCCGTCGGCATTGATCGACTCGTCGGCGACGATCGTGCGGGCGAACCTGATTCTGCACCAGCTGGCGAACGTGGATTTCGGCACCGCGGATACGACCGATTCGGTGCTGTTGCAGGTCGGGGTGGTGCAGGCGTCGCCGTCGGTGACGAACATCCCGGCGGCCGCGCTGCTCGTCAACTCGCCGACTGCGTTAGGCATCACCGGCGTGCCGACGCTGAACTTCCGGCCCAACATCGCGCGCGCGGACACGATTCCGCTCGTGGGCGTGTTCGGCTTGTGGCGGCGGGTGGGCCCGGCGATCGTGCAGCGCGCGATCGTGCTGGAGTCGACGGGCGAAGGGAACGAGCCGCGACGATATCTCTTCTACTCGAGCAACGCACCGGCGGACAGCCTCAAGCCGCGCATCGAGATCAGCTACATCCCCCGGAGCGGGTTCGGACTTCCGTGATGCGACCGCGATTCATCCCACCCGCGCTTCTCGTTGCCGCGGCGGCGTGCGCGGCGGCCGTGCCGGCCGGCGCGCAGGGCACCATCAGCACGCAGGGGTTCGGCTACCCGCCGGGCCAGATCAGCGCGGCCGCGGCCGCGTTAGGCGGCGGTCCCGCGGAGACGGACGCGCAGTCGGCGCTCAACCCCGCCTCGATCGCGGCGTGGATCCGGCCCGGCGTGTACGTCGAGTACGCACCGGAATTCCGCCAGGTGACGACCAACGGCCAGTCGGACCACACGACCACGAGCCGGTTCCCGATCATGAGCGGCGCGATCAACATCGGCAATCGCGTGACGGCGGGCATCTCGGTGTCGACGCTGCTCGACCGGACGTGGGAGACGACGCGCACGGGCTTCGATCATTTCGTGAGCGACAGCGTGCAGTTCACCGAGAACTTCAAGGTGTCGGGTGCGATCGACGACATCAAGCCCGGCATCGCCGTGGCGGTGCTGCAGACGTTGTGGCTCGGCGTGTCGGCCGACGTGTATTCGGGCGACAACAACCTGACGATTCTCCGGACGTCGGTGGACACGACGGTCCAGACGTTCTCTCAGACGTCGCGCCTCTCGTACTCGGGGGTTGGGGCCAGCGGCGGCATCATGTGGCAGCCGACGTCGTTCATGGCGATCGGCGTGTCGGGAAGGTTAGGCGGGCGCCTCACGGCGTTCCGCAACGACACGGTGCTCACGCGCGCCACGGCGCCCAAGCGCGCGGGGGCGGGCGTGACGTTCACCGGGCTGCCGGGGGTGGTGCTCGCGTTCCACACCGACTGGGAAGGCTGGGCGAGCATGCACGGCCTGGGCCAGCCGGGCCTGCTCATCACCAACACCACCGAATACGGCGGCGGCGCCGAGTTCCGCGGGCCGGTTGCGTTAGGCGGACCGATCGCGCTGCGCATCGGCTATCGGCATCGCGGCCTCCCGTTCCTGGTCGACTCCTCGAAGGTCATGGAATCGGCCTATTCGGCCGGCTTCGGCGTTCCGCTGTCGCAAGGACGGTCGCGCATCGATTTCACGCTGGTGCGCGCGATTCGGTCCGGGGTGCCGGGTGTTACCGAGCACGCATGGACAGCGGAGTTCGGCATCATGGTGCGCCCCTGAGTCCCTGAGCTCGTGACCGAGGCCGCCAACGAAGCGCCGCTCATTCTCGTGGCGGACGACGTGCCCGCCAACGTCGAGTTGTTGTCCGATCAACTGACGGCGCTCGGCTACCGTGTGCTCGGCGCGGCCGACGGACCATCGGCGCTCGCGGCCGGCTTCGAGCAGCACCCCGACCTCTGCATCCTGGACGTGTCGATGCCGGCCGGTTCGTTAGGCTGCGACGACCGCGCCACCGGCTTCGAGGTGTGCCGCCGGCTCAAGCGCGATCCGCGCACGTCCCGCATCCCCATCATCTTCGTGACGGCGCTCAACGACAGCACCGATCGCGTGAAGGCCATCGAGGCCGGCGGCGACGACTTTCTCACCAAGCCGCACAACCGGCAGGTGCTGGGCGCGCGCGTGCGCTCGCTGCTCCGCCTCAAGTTCGCCACCGATGCGCTCGAGCAGAGCTACCGCAAGCTGCGGGAGCTGCAGAAGCTGCGCGACGACCTGATGAAAATGATCGTGCACGACCTCAAGACGCCGCTCACCTCGGTGCTGGCGTCGCTCGAGATGGCGCTCGACGGCGACTTCGGCGCCTACTCGCCCGAGATGCGGCGTGCGTTAGGCGACGCCGAGGGCAAGGCCGAAGACCTGCTTGCGTTGATCGAGGATCTGCTCGAGGTGGCGCGGCTCGAGGAAGCCGCGGTGTCGCTCGAGCTCCAGCCGCTCGCGCCGCGCGCGTTCCTCATCTCCGTGTCCGACGAGTGGGCGATGCGCTTTCGACAGGACGGCGCGCGCGTATCGGTGGATGCGAGCGATGAGGCGCCCGTCTTTCAGGGCGACCTCGGGCTTCTCCGGCGCGTGTTCGGCAATTTGATCCAGAACGCGCTCACGCACAGCCCGCGCGGCGTGTCCATCTCGCTCACCGGACGGCGCGACACCTCGGGCGGCGTCCTGTTCACGGTGGCGGATGACGGTCCCGGGATTCCGCCCGAGTACCACGAGATCATTTTCCTGCGTTTCGAGCGGGTCAAACGGCCCGAGACGCCGCGCGTCCGGAGCTCGGGGCTCGGCCTCACCTTCTGCAAGATGGCCGTGGAAGCGCACGGCGGAAAAATCTGGGTGCAGAGCACGGAAGGGCGGGGCAGCCAGTTCCACATCGTGCTGCCCTGCGTGCCGCCGCGCACGCACGTGCCCGCGCCGGCTGCGGAGCGCGGTTAGGCAGCCGTGAAAGTCTACCTGCAGACCTTCGGATGCCGCGCCAACCACTACGACAGCGAGGTGGTGCGCGCGCTGCTCGAGGCGGGCGGCGCCGACGTGGTGTCCGATCCGGGCGATGCGGACGCGGCGGTCTTCAACAGCTGCTCCGTGACGGCGGCGGCGGAGGCGGATCTGCGCCGCGCGGTCCGGCGCGTCGCACGCCGGCGGCCGTCCATTGCGACGGTGGTGATGGGCTGCGCGTCGGCGCGCGACCCGGCGGCCATCGGGGCGCTGCCTAACGTAACCCGGGTCATTCCAGGCGCCGGCGCGGCCGAGGTCGCGGCGGCGTTGGGCCTTGCGGCGCCGGACGGCGCCCTGCCGGCGCGGCAGACCGGCACGCGCGCGCTGCTTCGCATCCAGGACGGCTGCGACGAGCACTGCACGTTCTGCGCGACCACGCTGGCCCGCGGCGCGAATCGCTCGCGGCCCGTGCCCGATCTCGTCGCCGAAGCCGCGCGGTTGGCCGAGCACCACACGGAGATCGTGCTCACCGGCGTGCACATCGGGTCGTATGGGCGGGACGCCGGCTCGTCGTTAGGCGTGCTCGTCGAGGCGCTCGTGCGCGCCGTGCCCAACGCGCGATTCCGGCTTTCCTCGGTCGAGGCAACGGAGGTCGATGCGCGCCTGGGCGAACGACTGCGCGCGCGGGACGGCGGGCTCGTGCCGTACCTGCACGCGCCGCTCCAGTCGGGCGCCGACCGCGTGCTCAAGCGCATGGGACGCCATTGGTACACGTCGGCCGCCTATGCGCGCGCCATCGAGCGCATCGTGGGCGATGCATCGGTGTTCGGCCTGGGCGCCGACGTGATCGCCGGCTTCCCGGGCGAGAGCGAAGACGACCATCGCGAGACGATGCGCCTCGTCGCGTCGCTGCCCTTCACGCGCTTGCACGTGTTCCCGTATTCGCCGCGCCCGGGTACGGCTGCCCAACGGCTCGACGGCGCGGTCAGGACGCGCGATGTCGTGCGGCGCGCCGACGAGCTTCGTGCCGCGAGCGAGCAGCTCGCGCAGGCATATCGGCGCCGCCGCGATGGCGGCGAGGCAGATGTGGTCGTGCTTGGCGACCGCGCGCACCGCTCCGGCCTTACGGAAGACTATTTGTCGGTCATCCCGGCCGACGATGCGCTGCCTCGTGGCACCCGGCTCCCAATGCAGCTCGTGCTCGATAACGGCGTATTGTTCGCGCGCGCCGGACAGCGATAGTTTGAAGGCGGGTGGCCGCCCTCGTTTTCCACTCTGCAGCCTTCTGCCACGCCTCGTTGCCGAATGATTCGGCCGGCTGTCGGTTGATAGACTCTTCTCACCGGAGCAACGTCCTGTCATGAACGCCGAAGGCCGTCCGACCGTCTACATCGAAACCTACGGATGCCAGATGAACGTGAGCGACTCCGAGCTCATGTACGGACATCTTGAGGCGGTCGGCTACACGCCAGTGGGCGGACCCGATGGCGCGGACGTCATCCTCGTCAACACGTGCGCGATTCGAGACCACGCGGAACAGCGGGTCTTGGGCCGCCTGGGTGAGCTCAAGCGCTTCATGGGCCGAAACACCGTGCTCGGCGTCACCGGCTGCATGGCGCAGCGGCTCGGTCCGGCCCTGCTCGAGCGAGCGCGTCACGTGCAGCTCGTGGTCGGGCCGGATGGGTACCGCGCATTGCCGGCGCTCATCGAAGGTGCGCGCAAAGGCGAGCGCGCCACCAAGGTCGAGTTCGACCTCGAGGAACACTACGAGGATTTTCAGGCGCGCCGCTTCGATGGCGTGCGCGCCTGGATTCCCGTCCAGCGCGGCTGCGATTACAAATGCACCTATTGCATAGTTCCGATGACGCGTGGCGCCGAACGCAGTCGTAGCTTGGCCGACGTCGAACGAGAAGCGCGCTTGGTGGCCGAGCAGGGGATCACCGAAATCACGCTCCTCGGTCAAACGGTCAACTCGTACCACGATGGCGCGCATGATTTCGCGGATCTGCTTCGTTCCGTTGGGCGCACGCCGGGCATTCGCCGGCTGCGGTTCACGAGCCCGCATCCGAACGATTTCACCGACCGGGCGATCGCCGCGATGGCGGATACGCCGGCGGTGTGCGAGCACGTGCATCTGCCCATGCAATCGGGCTCGTCGCGCACACTCAAGCGTATGCTCCGCCGATACACGCGCGAAACGTATTTCGAGTGTGTCGAACGCATCCGCGCCGCTATTCCGGGCGTGGCCATCACCACGGACATCATCGTCGGCTTCCCCGGTGAAACGGATGATGAGTTCGAGGAAACGCTGAGCGCCGTCCGCGAAATCGGTTTCGACGATGCGTTCACGTTCCGCTTCTCGCTGCGCGACGGGACACCGGCCACCCGCTTTCCGGCGCATCTCACGGTGCCTGACGACGTCGCCGCCGATCGGCTCGACCGCCTGGTTGCTCTCGTGCGCGAAGCCACCCGCGCGCGGAATCTCTCAATGCTCGGCACCCGCCACGAGGTGCTCATCGAGAAGGCCGCGCGCCGTGGCGGCTTGCTCCAGGGACGCACGCGACACCATCGCACAGTTCTCGTGCAGGGCGACGAGTCGCTCATGGGCAAGTATTTCACCGTCGAGCTCACTGGCACCACGGGCTCGACCTTCACCGGCGCCATCGCTTCTGCCGGCCACTCGCTTCCGCTCGCCGGATGAAGAATCTCCTCGAGGGTACGGTGGTCGCGCTCTACGACGAGCTGCGCGTGCAGAATCCGGAGCTCTGCGACTGCGACAACTGCCGCACGGACGTCATCGCGTTTGCACTCAACGCGGCGCGCCCGCGCTACAGTGGCGGCACCGATGTCGGCCAGGCGCTCATTTCGGTCGATCTGCAGCGCGATCAGACCCGGGCAGCGCTCGCGGTGATCGTGCTGGACGCCATGCAGCGCGTCGCCGCGAACCCGCGACACAAGGCGTAAGCGCGCGCGTCGGTCGGCCGCGTGCTCGTTGAGCGGCCGTGCCTCTCGTCACCACCGCGGTTCTCGCCTACTGCGCCGGGCTGCTTGCCGGATTCGCCAGCGCCGTCCTCGCCGTACTGGTCGTTTGCATCCTCGTCCTCGTGGCGGCGATCGTTAGGCGCGATATGCGCCTGGCGGCGCTCGGCGCCATCGTCGCCGCCGGCGCACTCATCGCTGCAGCGGACAATGATGTCGAGCGAACGTGCCGTATGCGGGCGGCCGGCGCGGGCAGCTGGATCGCGACGCTCGACGCCGCTGCGGCGCCAGGCGCCTTCGTGCCCGCGAGCGCCGAGGCGCACGGGTGCAGGGTGCGCGCGTCGATCGCCGTCGAGCACGGCGTCGCGCCGGCCGGCTCACGCGTGTCCGTGCACGGCGAAGGCGTGGCGTCCAAACGCGGAATCCGCATTCAGCACGCCAGCGTTCGGCGCACCTCCGGCGGCTCGCCGCTCATCGCGTGGCGCGATGGCGTTGGTCGCCGCATCGACGCCACGTTCCGGGCCGATGCGCCGCTCGTGCGGGCGCTCGTGATCAACGACACGCGGTCGCTCGATCCCGCCGTTCGCGATCGATTCGCGGCCGCGGGCATCGTGCACATGCTCGCCATCTCGGGACTCCACGTCGCGATCATCGCCGCCATGCTCGAGGTGGTCTTTGTCGCGCTCCGCCTGCCGCGCGGCGCCGCACTGATCGCGACGGTCGCCATCACCGCGTTCTACGTCGCCTTGATCGGCGCGCCGCCGGCCGCGGTACGGTCCGGCGCGATGCTCGGCGTCGTCACGGCGTCCCGATTGTTCGAGCGCCCCACCTCGCCGTGGGCGTCGCTCGCCATCGGCGCCGCCGTCCCGTTAGGCAGCGCGCGCACGGTGCTCGACGTCGGCTGGCAGCTGTCCGTGCTGGGCATCGCCAGCCTCATCGCCAGCGCGCGGCTCACCCGGCGCTGGATCGCGCCCCGCTGGGACGGCTGGCGCGCCAACCTGGCCGCCGGAGCGCTCACGTCGGTGGTCGCGTGTATCGTCACCGGCCCCATCGTCGCCTGGACGTTCGGACGCGTGAGCCTCGTCGCGCCGCTCGCCAATCTTGCCGCCGCTCCGGTGATCGCCGTGCTGCAGCCGACGCTCTTCCTGGCCACACTGTTCGCGCCGCTACTGACGGTCGCCCGATTTCTCGCCGATGCCGCGCATCCCATGCTCGTCGCGTTCAATGGCGTCGCGAGTGTCGGCGCGAGTCTCCCGTATGCCGCGATCACGGTTGCCCCCACGGCTGTCGGCGCCGCGTGCGCGGGAGTCGCGTCGATCACTCTTCTCGTCGCCTGCGTGAGCCGCTATCCGGTGCGGCCGATCATCGCGTCGCTTGCCGCGGTCGCGTGTTCGATCTGGATGCCGCTCACGCCGAGTGCGGCGCGCGATGTCGAGATGCACATGATCGACGTCGGTCAGGGCGACGCCATCGCCATCCGAACGCCGCACAATCACTGGCTGCTCTTCGACGCAGGCCGCTCCTGGCTTGGCGGCGACGAAGGGCGGTCCACGGTGGTGCCGTATCTGCGACGACGAGGTGGCGGCGTGAGCGTGTTCGTGCTGTCGCATCCGCATTCGGATCATGCCGGCGGCGCCGCGAGCGTGATGCGGGCGCTACATCCCGAACGCTACTGGGACGGCGCGTACGTCGGCACGAGCGAGACTTACCGCGAGTCCCTCACCGCCGCGCGCGACGCCGGCGTGCGCTGGCATCGCGCTCGCCCGGGCGATTCGTTGGTCGTCGACGATGTCGTGATCACCGTGCTCGCGCCGGACTCCACATGGATGTCCCACCTGGATGCGCCGAACGAAGCGAGCGTGGTCGCATTCGTTCGTTACGGAGCCGTGCGCTTTCTGCTCATGGGCGACGCCGAGCGCGGCGAGGAGCATTGGCTGCTCCAGCACGTCGATTCATTGCAAGCGGACGTGCTCAAGGTTGGTCATCACGGGAGCGGCACGAGCAGCACCGCCGAGTTTCTCGACGCCGTTTCGCCGCGCCTCGCGCTCGTGTCGGTCGGCGCCGGCAACGCCTACGGACATCCGAGCGCCAACGTGATGCTCGCCTTGGCCGAGCGACGTGCGGTAGTGCTGCGGACGGATCGAGAGGGTAGCATTGTGCTTCATACCGACGGGTCGTCGATCGAAGTCGAGGAAGGAGGTGATCGTTGGGCGTTGTCGAGCAGGCGTTGACTGTGCTCGTCGGCAGGCCGCAGCCGCTGCCGGCCGCGCTCGTCGAACGCTTTCCGGAGCTTGCGGCGATTCGCTTGCGGACGGGCGGTCTGCCGCCACGTGTGGCGGGCTGGTTTCTCGGGCGTCGCAGCGTCTCTGCAATCACGCTCTGGGACACGGTTTTCGCTGCGCCAGACGTCCCGCTGGATGCGGAACTACTCTTGCACGAACTGGCGCATGTGCACCAGTTTCAAGGCAGTACCGCGTTCCCAATTCTGTACCTCTGGGAGAGTCTCCGTCGCGGGTATCACGACAACCTGTACGAGGCTCGAGCCCGCACATTCGCGTCGCAGCGCGTTCGCGATTCCCGCTTTGACCCGCCGAGGGGTGGGGGAGAGGTGTAACGTGGTTCAACACACTCCGACGTCGGTCGTCACGATCGAGCGGTTCATCATCGAACAGGAGCGACTGCACCCGGAAGCGACGGGTGAGTTGTCGGGGATCCTGTACGACCTGGCGCTCGCGGCCAAGATGATCGCGACGAAGGTCCGCATGGCCGGGTTGGCGGACATCCTCGGCGCAACGGACATGACGAACGTCCAGGGCGAGGTCCAGCAGAAGCTGGATGTGCTGGCCAACGAGATCATCGTGAAGGCGATGGACCATGGCGGCCGGTTGTGCGGCATGGCATCGGAGGAGGAGCCGGACATCATTCAGATTCCGGAAGGGTTCAAGTGTGGCAAGTATGTGCTGCTCTTCGACCCGCTCGACGGTTCGTCGAACATCGACGTGAACGTTCCCGTCGGCACCATCTTTTCGGTGGTTCGGAAGATCACGCGCGGCACGCGCGCGGAGATGGAAGATTTGCTGCAGCCGGGTCGTCGTCAGGTGGCGGCGGGCTACGTGATTTACGGCTCGAGCACGATGCTGGTGTACACCACGGGGCAGGGCGTGCACGGCTTCACGCTCGATCCTTCGATCGGCGAGTTCCTGCTGTCGCATCCCAACATTCGCATCCCGAAGACGCCGCGATATCTGTCCGTGAACGATTCGTACGAGCAGCACTGGGACGACCACGTGCGCGCGCTGATGCGCCGCTACCGCGGTCTCGACGGGGAGCACAAGGCGCTCAACGTCCGCTACGTGGGGAGTCTGGTAGCCGACTTCCACCGCAATCTGTTAGGCGGCGGCGTGTTCTGTTATCCGGCCAACGCGCGGAGTCCGCGGGGCAAGCTGCGGCTGCTCTACGAGTGCAATCCGCTGGCGTTCGTGGCCGAGCAGGCGGGCGGGGCGGCGACGGACGGCACGACGCGCATCATGGACATCTCGCCGAGCGAGCTGCACCAGCGATCGCCGTTGTACATGGGGAGCCGCGAGGAAGTCGAGCTGGCGAGCGAGATGCTGGGGGGCGTGGCCAGCGCCGTCTAACTGAGTTAGGTCGCAGGCCTTCCCCATGGCATCGCCCGTTCCCGATCGCGCCACGCCGTCCGGCATTCCCGTGGCGCCCGTGTATCATCCGTCCGACGCGCCCCTCGATTACGCCCGGGACCTGGGCGAGCCGGGCGCGTTCCCGTTCACGCGCGGCGTGCAGCCCACGATGTACCGATCGCGCCTGTGGACCATGCGCCAGTACGCCGGCTTCGGCACAGCGGACGAGACCAACCGGCGGTTCAAGCTGCTGCTCGAGGCCGGGCAGACCGGGCTCTCGGTGGCGTTCGACCTGCCCACGCAGATGGGCTTCGATTCGGACTCGCCGCGTGCGTTAGGCGAAGTGGGACGCGTCGGCGTGGCCATCGACACGGTGGACGACATGCACCGGCTGCTGGCCGATCTGCCGTTGGACACGGTGTCGACGTCGATGACGATCAACGCGACGGCGGCGACGCTGCTGGCGATGTACCTGGTGGTGGCCGAAGAGCGCGGCGTGCCGTGGACCCAGGTGAGCGGGACGATTCAGAACGACATCCTCAAGGAGTACATCGCGCGAGGGACGTACATCTATCCGCCCGGGCCGAGCCTCGCGCTGATCACCGAGATGTTTGCGTTTTGCGCCGAGCAGGTGCCGCAGTGGAATCCGATTTCCATCTCGGGATACCACATCCGCGAGGCCGGGGCGACGGCGGTGCAGGAATTGGCGTTCACGTTTGCCAACACCGTGGAATACGTGTCGCGGGCGGTGCAGGCCGGGCTTGCGGTGGACGCGTTCGCGCCGCGGCTGTCGTTCTTTTTCGCGGCGCACAGCGATCTGTTCGAGGAAGCGGCGAAGTTCCGCGCGGCGCGGCGCATGTACGCACGCATCATGCGCCAGCGGTTCGGGGCGTCGGAGGCGAGCGCGCGGCTCCGGTTCCACACCCAGACCGGCGGCGTGACGCTCACGGCGCAGCAGCCGCTCAACAACGTGGTGCGCGTTGCCGTGCAGGCGCTGGCAGCCGTGTTAGGCGGGACGCAGTCGCTGCACACGAACGGATACGATGAGGCCCTCGCGCTGCCCACCGCCCAGGCGGCGACGCTGGCGCTGCGGACGCAGCAGATCGTGGCGTACGAATCCGGCGCGACGGCGACGGTGGACCCGCTGGCCGGGAGCTACTACGTCGAGCGCCTAACTGACGAATTGGAGTCGCGGGCGGACGCCCTCTTGCGCAGCGTCGACGAAATGGGCGGCGCCGAACAGGCCATCGCACGCGGGTTCTTCCAGGACGAGATCGCCAAGAGCGCGTACACGCTGCAGCTGCGGATCGAGCGCGGAGAATCCGTGATCGTGGGCGTGAACAAGTTCAGCGATGATCAGGAGCCTCCAGTGGTCCCGTCGCCCGACTACTCGGCGCTCGAGCGCGAGCAGGTGGCCCGCGTGCGCGCAGCGCGGGCGGCGCGGAACGACGCCGCCGCGAAGCAGGCGTTAGGCGAGCTCAGGAACGCCGCCGAGTATGCCGACGGTGCCGTTCAGGCGGCCGTGGTGCCGCACATCGTCGCGGCAGTGCGCGCGCGCGCCACCCTCGGCGAGATCTCGGATACCCTCGCGTCGGCGTGGGGAACGTATCAGCCTGCGTGACTCACGCCTAACGTGGGAAAGCCGGCATCTACGCTCATGAAGACGCGGACACGGCACGGACACAAGTGACACGACAGGACAATAACCAAGAGTCTTTTTTGTTGTTGCTCTGTCCGTCGTGTCCGTGCCTTGTCCGCGTCCTCATGAGCGTAGATGCTTCCGTGGTCTCCTGGTGCGCGCGAAACGAGTCCAGACGTCGCCCTCGTTCGAGTTTGCCCTCAGCCGGATTCCGGGATGAGATGCACCGATCGACCGGTGCGGCACCGGCCGCCCAGTAGAAGCCTCGCCATTTCGCGCGAATCTCTGCCCGGTTCGGTGCTGCCAGCAGGCCGCGATGGCAACCACCCATCAGCACAGCCGAAGGGCCCAGCAGCTCAGCGTCCGATTTGACCCCCGGCGCGGGTTGCACATTTCCATTAAAAACACTTACTGTAGAGATGAGATTTTCCTGCTAAATCGCAGTGATGAACCGGACGCCCGCGCCTGGCTCGCGTCTCCTCTGAATCGACGTTCAACCTCGACGATATCCGCAGTTCGCACGGCGTGGCGGCCGCTCCGGTCCGGCCGCCTGGCCGTCAATGCTTCCTCGAAGGAGCACGCGTGGAGCAGTCCGTCAGCAGCAGCCCTTTCACGACCTTGGAGTCTTCACTCCGCGGACGGTACGCCGTTCGACGTGAGCTGGGTCGCGGCGGCATGGCGACGGTCTACCTCGCCCACGATGCCGAGCGCGATCAGCTCGTAGCCGTGAAGGTGCTCCTGCCGGAACTGGCCGTGAATCTCGGCATCGATCGGTTCCTTCGTGAGATCGAAGTCGGCACCCTGCTCCAGCACCCGCACATCGTCGGCGTACTCGACTCCGGCCAGCTCGAGGGCACGCTGTACTACACGATGCCCTTCGTGGACGGGTTATCGCTGCGCGAGCGGCTGCAACGCGAGAAGCAGCTCCCGATTTCGGATGCGATCACGATCGCGCGTCAAGTGGCCGATGCGCTGGACTACGCGCACTCGAAAGGCGTGATCCATCGCGACATCAAGCCCGAGAACATCCTGCTGAGCCCCGACCATGGCGCCATGGTCGCGGATTTCGGCGTCGCCCGCGCGGTGTCCGTGGCCGGCGGAGACACGATCACGCGCACCGGAATGACGGTCGGTACGCCAACCTACATGGCGCCAGAGCAGGCGATGGGAAGCCGCGACGTCACCCCGGAGGCCGACATTTACAGCCTGGGGTGCGTCATGTACGAGATGCTCGCCGGGCAGCCGCCGTTCACCGGGCCCACGGCGATGGCGATCTTTGCGCGCCACTCGCTCGACAATATTCCGAGCCTCCGAATCGTCCGCGGCACGGTGCCCGACGCGGTGGAAGACGCGATCATCCAAGCGCTGGCGAAGGTCCCGGCGGACCGGTTCCGTTCGGGCCGCGACTTCGCCACGGCGCTCACCGACGACGAGGGCGCAGCGCGCCGCCGGCGCGCAGCGGCGGCAGCGGTAGCGGCACCCGAGTTCGCGCCGCCGGCGGCGCTGCCGCGCCGCAGGCGATGGATGCTGGGCGCGTTGGCGACCATGATCGTGCTCATCGTGGCGGGATGGTTCGCCTGGCCGCACATCCGCGCCGCCGCCGTACCGGCAGGGCTCTCGGGGGACTACGCGAAGCAGAACATCGCGGTGATGTACTTCGACGATCGGAGCCGCGGCGGATCGCTGCGCTACCTCGCCGACGGCCTAACGGAAGCGCTCATTGACGAGTTGAGCGCCGTCCCGCAGCTCAAGGTCACGTCGCGCAACGGATCGGCGGCGTTCAAGGGCAAGGATGCGATTCCGACCGACAGCATCGCGCGCGCGCTCAAAGTAGGCACGGTGGTGAACGGCACGGTCGAGCTTGCAGAGCCGGGGCGAGTGCGCGTCACCGTGCGGCTCGTCGACGCGCTCAGCGGCACGCAAATCGACAAGACGGTCATCGAGCACCCCATGGGCAGCTCGCTCGACCTGCAAGATTCGGTGGCGCACACAGTGTCGCTGTTTCTCCGCAAACGCCTGGGGCAGGAAGTGCAGGAATTGGTCTCCCGCGTAGGCACACGCAACGAGGCGGCGTGGGACGCGCTTGAGCATGCGCGGCAAACGGAATCCGAGGTGGATGCGCTGGTACGTGCGCACGACGTGCCGGCGGCCGTGGCCAAGCTCTCGGCGGCGGACACGGCCCTGGCGGCAGTCGAGTCCATTGACAAGAGCTGGCCCACGCCGAGCGTCGACCGGGCGTGGCTCGGCTTCAAGGCGGCGCGGCTGGTGGGCCCGTCCGACTCGAATTTCACCAGATGGATCGACGCCGGACTCGCCGATGCCGCGCGGGCGCTTTCGCGGGCGCCTAACAACATCGACGCGACCGAGGCGCGCGGCACGCTGCACTACCTGCAGTGGCTGTACAACCTTGCGCCTAACCCGGCGGCAGCCGACGCGTTGATGGCGTCGGCCGAGCGCGATCTGCGCACCGTGACGCAGGCCAACGACCAGCGGGCCTCGGCGTGGAACACGCTGAGCCACCTGCTCATCAACAAGGGACAGCTCGCCGAAGCCAAGCTCGCCGCCGAGAACGCGTACAAGGCTGACCCGTATCTGACTGATGTCGACAAGACCATCCTGCGGCTCTTCCTCGCGTCGCTCGACCTCGGCATTAGACCGGAGGCCGAGCGCTGGTGCACGGAAGGCCGGACGCGATTCCCGCAGAGCTATCGCTTCACCGAATGCAAGCTCTGGCTCTATGCGCTGCCCGCGCCCACGCCGCCCAACATGGCCGAGGTCTGGAAGACCTACGACGAGTACGTGGCGGCGAGTCCGGCGAACGTGCAGGAGTTCGACAAGTTGAAAGGGAAAATGATGGTCGCCCTGGCGCTCGTTCGCGCCGGACAGATGGATAGTGCTGCCTCGCTGGCCAAGGCATCGGAGGGCGACCCGCAGATCGATCCCACCGGCGAGCTGACGAACTACGCATCGATCGTGTTTGCGCAGAGCGGTCACAAGGATGCCGCGATCGCGCTCGTTGCCCGGTTCCTGGCGGCGAACCCGCAGCAGCGTGCGTTTGCCGCCAAGGATGAATCGTGGTGGCTCAAGGACCTTCGTTCGGATCCGCGCTACCAGGCCCTGCTCAAGGGAGCCAACTGATCGTCCTGCGCGGCCCCGTCCGATACCGCCTAACGGAGTAGTTTTTTTCACCAGGACGTGCGTTGCACCAGCACGTTATTCCCGCAGTTCCGGAGACTTTTTAACTCATGCGCTACCTCACTACGGTTGGGTTCGTCGCTGCATCGGTGTTGGCCCTCACGGCCTGCGGCGACACGGCCCGGCCTTCCGCGACCGCCGCACCACGGGCCGACGTCACGGGCCCGCTCGCCGTCAGCTGCAACTTCACGACGCTCAAGCAGAACGCCCGCTCGTATGCCGCATCGAACAAGGATGCGCTGTTCACCATCATCGGCGACCTGCAGTCGTTGTCGAAGAGCGGTCCGAACGCGGCGGCCACGGACAGGGCGTTCGACGGACTGTCGCGTCTCGCGGCCATGCGCGGCACGAGCGCACAGGCGAGCGGCGCGACGGGCGCCGTGTTCAACGCGCTGACGACCGGGTTCCTGGGCTGCATGGAGAGCTACATCACCGCGACGATACCGGGCGACTTCACGGTGGCCGGCGCCCTGGGACCGGGCTGGCTGTACGAGGTGCGCGGCAAGGACGCCTCGGATGGTTCGTTAGGCGCGTACGAGCGCGGCACGACGCCCGACTGGGCCGCCGAGGCGCCGGCAGGCTGGGGCGCGTCGATCAGCGCCGCCTCGCAGGCGAAGCGGTTCCTCGTTTACGGGTCGCAGATCACGGACTTCCTGACCAACGATCCGGAGGTCGGCAGCTCGTTCGAGCTGCGCACGATCCCCACCATTGCGTCGGGCGTGCTTGCGTTCTCGTCGCCGCTCACCATCGGAGTGTGCAACATCGACGTCACGCCGACGCTGCGCGTACAGCACGTCGACGCGATTCTGCCGCTCCGGCCGCTCACCTGCAGCGCGCCGCCGGCGTTTGCCGCCGCCGCCACGCGGAGCACGCGGTTTCTGGCTGCGCTCGCCCGGCAGGCCGCGAACCTGGTTACGCCTAACACCGCCGAAGCCGCGTTCAAGCTCGGCGCAATCGGCGGAGGCGCCAGCGAGCTCAGTCCCAGTGTGGTGATCGACATGCAGCGGGTGACGCTGTCGTTCGTGAAGGGAATTGCCAATGGCACCAACAGCGCGCCCCTGGCCGATGCCAACGGCAACCCGATTCAGGTCGCGGTCACGACGCTCAACGGCACCCCACTACCAAACGTGGTGGTGACGCTGAGCATCGTCGGCAACAGCAGCTCGATCGCGTTCTTCGCCGATGGCACGAGCACACCGAGCGCGACGGTAACGCGGACCACCGGCGCCGATGGGATTGCCACCTTCACCGGCGTCTCGTTGACGAAAGCCGGCGGATATCAGCTCAGCATAGCGGGAAGCTTCGACGGTGTAGCGGGCGCGCCCGTTGCATCGAACTCCTTCAACATCCAGAACAAGTAGACGAGCCTCACCGGTCGGGAGGGAGATCGCGTGTGCGATTTCCCTCTCGACGCTCTGCTACCCATCACTCGGCGCGGAACGCCCTCGCTGGATCGATGCGGCTTGCGCGTCGCGCGGGCAGGAAGGCCGCGAGTGCGCCGATCGCCAGCAGCAGCGCCGGCGCGATCAGGAACGCCGCCGGATCGAACGCCGCCACCCCGAACAACAGCGACTGGAGTGCGCGGGCCGCTGCCGCCGCCACGAGGAGGCCGATCGCGGCGCCGATCCCTACCAGCATCACGCCGTCGCGCATGAGCAGCCGCACGACGCTGTCGGGCCGCGCGCCGATCGCCAGCCGGATGGCGACCTCGCGCGAGCGCCGCGCGACCGCGTAGCGCACCACGCCGTAGACGCCGATCATCGCCAGGATGAGCGCCAGCGCGGCGAAGAGGGCGAACGCCACCGCGCCTAACCGGGCCGGCAGCAGCTGCGTCCCGAGCAGCTGTGCCATCGTTTTCGCCTGATAGATGATGAAGGACGGATCGAGCGCCCGCAGCACGGCGAGTACGCGCGTCGTCGCGGCGGCCGCGTCGCCGCGCGAGCGCACGACGACGTTCAGGAACGGCGTCACGTCCTGCGTGTACGCGGCGATGATGAGCGGCCTCGGCGCTTCGCCTAACGAACGGACCTTGGTCGTCTTGACGATGCCGATGATGTGATACTCGAGAGAGTCGCTGCGGAAGGTCCGGCCGATCGCGTCGCCGCCGGACCAGAATTTGTCCGCCATCGCCTGATTCACCAGCGCCACCCGCTCGCGCGCCGGCGTGTCCGACGAATTGAACACCCGCCCGCGCACCAGTGTGAGGCCGGCGGCGTCGAAGAAGCCGGAATCGGCGCTCGTGTAGTCGATGTCGAACGCCGTGTGGCCGGGCGGCGGCTGGACGCCGTCGACGCGGATGCGCTCGGAGTTGTTGCCTAACGAATTGAGCAGCATGTCGCTGATCACGCCGGCGCCGCTCACGTCGTCCAGCGCCCGTACCCGCCGCTCGATCTCCGCCACGGCCTGGGCCCGGCGCGCGGCAGGATATTGCTCGCTGGGCAGCGCCATCCAGACCAGACCGCCCGGCGCCGCGCCGAACCCGGCGTCCACCTTCGATTGCGCGGCGAAGCTGCGGAGAAACAGCGCCGCGGTGATGAGCAGCACCAGGGAGCCGGCCGTCTGCGCCACCACGAGTCCGCTCCGCATCGTGAACCGGCGGCCGCCGTTGCCGCCCGTGTTTTCGCTCTTGAGCGTCTCCACCACGTCGGGCCGCGTGGCTTGCAGCGCCGGCAACAACCCGAACAGCACCCCCGCCGCGACCGTCGTCGCGATCACGAACGCCAGCACGCGGCCGTCGATGCCGACGTCGAGGTTGATCGGCAGCGGAATGGGCAGGTTGGCCGTGAGGAGCACGTGCAGCGCGAGGCGCGAGAGCACAATGCCTAACGCTCCGCCCGCCGCCGCCACCGCCAGCGACTCGACCAGCAGCTGCTGCATCAGCGCGCGCCGCGTCGCGCCGATGGCCAGCCGGATCGCGATCTCGCGTCGCCGGTCCCGCGCCTGCGCCAGCAGAAAACTCGCCAGGTTCGCGCACGCGATGATCAGCACCAGACCCACGACGACCATCAGCGCCGCCGCCGCGGGCACCACGATGTCGTCGACGATCGGATTCACCGCGATGTGCGAGAGCGGAATGACGCGCACGCCCATGCCCGACGGCCACGAATTCGGGTACTCGCGCTGCATGTCCCGCACGTAGCGCTCGATCACCGCATTGGCCGCGGCGAACGACTGCCCATCGGCCAGCCGCACCTTCACAAAGAACGAATGATTGCCGCGCTCGGCGAGCTGGTCGTCGGGCGAGGGTTCGAGCTGATTGATCATCTGGATGGGGACGTACACCTTGGGCAGCAGGCCGGGGAGCAACCCCTCGACGGCCTTCGGTGCGACGCCGACGATCGTGTACGCGCGGCCGCCTAACCGCATCTCCCGCCCAACGACGTCGCGATGCCCGCCGAAGTCGCTCATCCAGTACGTGTAGCCGAGCACCAGGACCGGGTGCGCGCCGCGCGCGATGTCGTCCTGCGGTCCGAGGAGCCGCCCAACCGCGGGCTCGAGACCGATCAGCGGGAAGTAGTCGCCGTTGACGAGCTCCCCGGTGAGCGATTCGACGTGGTCGCCGGCGTCCCGCGGGAACATGCTGAACTGCTCGATCGCCAGCTGGCTGAAGACGCCGGCTCCTGCCTCGCGCAAGTCGCGCAGGTCCGGATACGAAAGTGGTCCCGAGATCTGTCCGTGATCGGTGAGATCCAGCTCCGCTACCCGTTCCGAATGGACGGTCGGCGTTTTTCGGAGGATCACCGCGTCGATCAAGCTGAACGCGGCGGTGTTGACGCCGATGCCCAGGCCGAGCGAAACGACTGCGATCATGGTGAAACCGATCCGCGTGCGAAGCCGGCGGAAGGCATACTGCAGGTCGCGAACGAGTCCGCTCATCGGAGTCTCCGGCGCCAGGTGGGGGGCGCGACGCGCGCCAGTACGACCACTCCTACGGAACGGGAAGGGGAGTGTTTCGCGGCCGGCGGTATTTCTATGGGGCGGTCGTCCTCTTATTGCTGGTGTTACTATGCTCCGCGTGCCAACGGTGCTCACGAAGGCGTGTGTGTCTCCGCGGAAGTAATCCGTTGCCTGCGGGTTACGGGCGTTTTGGCGGGGAGTCTGTCTGACGTATGGAGAGCGTCGAAGCCCAACCCGCCTTACTGGTGACCCGGCCCACTCGCTGGATGGCAATCCTCGTCGGTACTGTGGCGGCATTGCCGTATCTGAGCACGCTCGCCTACCCGTTCGTGTACGACGACGGCTCGATCATCGTCGCGAATACGGCGTTGCACACGCCCGCGGGATTGATCAAGGCATGGGCGCTGCCGTACTGGCCGCCGGCGGTATCCGGACCGGCGGGCCTGTATCGGCCGGTGGCGCAATTCATCTACGCGGCGCTCTGGAACGTCGGTGGCGGACGGCCGCTCGCGTTCCATGTGTGGGCCGTTGGCGTGCACATCGCCGCGGCGCTGGCGGTGTTCGCGCTGCTGGCGTTCGCGCTGGCGCCGAGGGTGGCGCTCTGCGGCGCGCTGCTGTTCGCGGTGCACCCGGTGCACGTCGAAGCGGTGGCGAGCCTCGTCGGCTCGGCCGACGTACTGGCAACGCTGCTGGCGCTCGGGTTCGTCCTCATTCTGTTAGGCGCACGAGATCGCGGCGCGCCCGACGAGCCGTTGGGTTGGCGGACGGCGGTGCTGCTCGGCGTCCTCTATGCGCTGGCCATCGGAGCGAAAGAAAGCGCGGCCGCGACACCTGCGTTAGGACTCGTCGCGCTCTGGGCGTGGCGCCCGGCCGCGGACGGCGCGTCCCGTTGCATGGCGGACGCGCTGCGTCGCGGCTGGCGCGTGTGGCTGGCCTGCGCGGCGGCGCTCGCCGTGATGACGATTGCGCGCGGCGCGGTGCTGGGCGAATGGTCGCCGCCGGCCGGCATGATCGCCGACGGCATCGCCGGCGTGTCCACCGCGGCGCGATTCTGGACGATGACATCGGCGTGGCCCACCGTCGCCGCGCTGCTGTTCTGGCCGGCGCATCTCATGATGCACTACGGCCCGTCGGCCATCCCGACGCAGCATGCGCCGACGCTGCGCGCCGGCGCGTCGTTAGTCCTGGTGATTCTGTGCGGTGTCGCCGCCGCCGTGCGACGAACCGACCGGCGGCCCGCGGCGGCGCTGGCGTTCATTCTGTTAGGCTACTTGCCGGCATCGAACCTGCTCGTACCCACCGGCCAGCTGCTTGCCGAGCGCACATTGTACCTGCCGTCGGTCGGCGCCGTGATGCTGCTTGCCTGGATGCTCGGCGCCCTCACCGACCAACTGGCGCGGCGCGCCATCCGCCGCGCGCCCAGGCTGGCGGCGGCCGCCGTCGCACTTGTCACGATCGCCGGCCTCGTTCGCACGACCGGCGACGCGGGCGTGTGGCGCAGCGAAGACGCGTTGTTCGCGTCGGGCATCGCCGCCGACCCGCGCGCCTTCCATCCGCGAATCCAGCTGGCGCGCTGGTATGGGCGCCACGGGCAGGAAGCGCTGGCGCTGGCGGAGATGGATACCGCCGTCCGGCTCGCGCCTAACAAGGAAGACCTGGCCTTCGAGTATGCCACGCATCTGCTCGCGGACCATCGCGCCGCAACGGCACTACCGGTGCTGGCGCAGGCGAGCGCGGCCAACGACACGTCGACCCGGCTTCGCCTCACGTATCTCACGACGCTGCTCACGGTGCGGGGCCCGCGCGCGGTCGTGGACGAAGTCACCGCGCACAATGGCGTCGCGGAAGCTGGGGGCGGCCCGCTGCGGTTCGTCGTGCTCGGCAATGCCTACGAAGAGTTAGGCCTCGCCGACTCGGCAGTCGCCGCGTACGGCGCCGGCGTGGAGCAAGCGCCGAGGAACGCGTCGATACGCATGGTGTTCGCGCGCGCCCTGGACGCCGCCGGTCTAACCGATGCAGCGCGAGCGCAGCGTGACACGGCTGCGCGCCTGGGGCACGACGGCGGCTGATCAGCCGCGGGCCTGGACACCGTGGCTCGACCTGCCGTCGGCCTGAGGCAGATCGAGCCGCACCGATGGGCCGCGTGTAGCCGCGCACGGAGCTTGCGACGCTGATGTCCCGCACGCTGTGCTGTAATCCACGCGACAACAAGGCGGTGTCCCATGCTGAAGGTGTCCGACATCATGACCAGAACGGTGCTCACGGTGGAGCCCGAGACCACGCTCCGCGACGCGGCCGAGCTCTTTTCGGCGAAGCACATCGGCGGCGCGCCGGTGTGCCGGGGGAACAAGGTGGTCGGCGTCATCTCGTTGGGCGACATCATCGACTTCACCACCAGCGCGCCCGACGAGGTGGTTGCGGACGCCGGCACGTCGCCGACCGACGGCGGCGACGCCTCGGAACGCCAGGATCGCGCTGCGGCGTCGTTCTACATGGATCTGGCCGACGACGATGCCGACGTCGACGATCGGATGCGCGACCCGGAGTTCGTCGAGCGGCGCTTGTACGACGAGCACGTGGTCGAGGAAGCGATGTCGCGCAACCCGATCGGCGTTGCGCCTAACGACAGCGTGGTCACGGCCGCGGATGTGATGCGGCGCCGCGGCGTCCATCGCGTCCTCGTTCTCGACGGCGGAAAGCTGGAAGGCATCGTCAGCACGATGGATCTCGCCCGCGCGCTGGCGGATCGGGCGATCGGGTGACGCACGTGAAACACGCGACCGCCGGCACTCGTAGTCCGGGTGTCTTCACACACCCGAGACTCTTCCATGGGCCTGCCCTCGTCGCTCAGGCACTCCTGGCGCTCGCTTCGCCGCGCGCCCGGATTCAGCGCGTCCGTCATCCTCACGCTCGCCATCGGGATCGGAGCGGCGACCGCCATCTTCGCGGTCGTCGACGCCGTGCTCTTGCGGCCGCTTCCGTATGGCGATCCCGGACAGCTGGTCGGCGCCTGGTTTCACATCCCGTCCGTTGGACTCAATCAGGCACAGCAGACGAAGGGCACCTTTTTCACGTTCCAGCGCTACGCCCACACGATTTCGGGCATCGCTGCCTACCAGTCGAACTCGGTCGATCTCGTCGATCCGCAGGGGAGCGCTGAGCCCGCGCACCTCGACGACGCGCAGGCGACCGCGAACCTGGCGCAGGTGCTCGAGGTGCCGCCCGAGCTCGGACGCTGGTTCTCAGCCGAGGAGGATCTGCCTAACGGAGCCCGCGTTGCCGTGCTGAGCGATGGGCTCTGGCGGTCGCGCTACGGCGCCGACCCCAAGGTGATCGGGAAGACCGTCCTGATGTTTGGCCGCAGCACCGAAATCATCGGCGTCATGCCCGCGTCGTTCCGGTTCCCCGACAACACGACGAAGCTCTGGGTGCCGCTGCGCCTCGATCCGACCGATCCCCAGAGCGGCGGCTTCAACTACAACGCGGTCGCGCGGCTCAAGCCCGGCGTCACCATCGAGCAGGCCGAGCGCGACTTCAAGGCCGTGCTGCCGCGGTTCGCCGACGTCACCCCGATGATGGTGCAGGGGGTCACGACGCAGATGGTGCTGAACCAGGCCAAGCCCGTGCCGTTTCTCACGCCGCTGCGGCAGGATGTGGTCGGCGATGTCTCTCGCACGCTCTGGATGATCGCGGCCACGGCCCTGCTGGTGCTGCTCGTGACGTGTACCAACGTCGCCAACCTGATGCTCGTCCGCGCCGACGCCCGGCATCGCGAATTCGCGGTGCGGGCCGCGTTAGGCGCCGGCCGCCGCCGCGTGGTCGGACAGTTCTTTGCCGAAGCCATCGTGCTGGCGTCGGTGGCCGCCGTGTTGGGGTTAGGCGGCGCATGGGCCGGCGTCCGGGTGCTCGTCGCCGGCGGACCGACCGGGATCCCGCGCCTGAGCGAGATCCACGTCGGATGGCAGGTGGTCGCCTTCACGGTCGTCACGACGGTGCTCGTCGCGTTCGCCTGCAGCCTCGTGCCCGCCGTGCGATTCCTCCGGGGCCCCGTCTACTCCGGACTGCGCGAAGGCGATCGCGGCGGCACCACCGGCCGCGCGCGCCAGCGGGCCCGCAGCCTGCTCGTCGGCGCGCAGATCGCGTTCGCCCTCGTCGTCCTCGCGACCTCGGGACTCCTGCTCAGGAGCTTCGAGCGCCTCATCACGGTGCGTCCGGGCTTCGATGCCGGCGGCCTCGCCACGCTCTGGATCACCGCGCCGCACCAACGCTATCCCAACGACACCGCCATCGTCCAGTTCTATTCCCAGGTCGCACAGCGGGCCGCCGAGATCCCGGGCGTGACATCCGTTGGCCTAACGGCACATCTCCCGCTCGCCGGCAACGGCATGAACTGGGATCCGACCTACGCCGAAGGCAATGTCGCCGATCGAACGAAGATTCCCCCGCTCGCGATCTACAGCATGGTCGACAGCGGCTATTTCTCGACGATGCACATGCCGATCCTCGCCGGACACGGCTTCGGTGACATCCGGCGCCAGAGCCCCGGCGAAGTGGTCATCAGCCGCACGGCGGCGCGCGTGTACTTCCACGACTCGACCGGCGCGAACGCGCTCGACAAGACCGTCCGCGAGCTGCCGACGAGCGTACCGCTGCGGGTGATCGGCGTGGTGGGGGATGTTCGCGATACGTCGTTGGCCGCACCGCCGGCACCCGAGATCTACCAATCCGAGTCGGTTGGGAGCGACACCACGTTCGGCGGCGTGCAACAGACGATGGCGCTCGTGGTCCGCACGCACGAAAACGTGGTGACAACGACTCGGGCCATGGAAGCGGTGGTCCACGACATCGATCCCACGCTGCCGACGTTCGACGTCGCGACGATGCGCCAACTGATGGACAAATCGATGGCGCGCCTCACGTTCACGATGATCATCCTCGGCGTGGCGGCGGCGGTGACGCTGATCCTGGGCGTGATCGGCCTGTACGGCGTGATCGCCTATATCGTGACGCTCCGGCGCCGCGAGCTCGGCGTCCGCATTGCGTTAGGCGCGCAACCGGCATCGGTGGCGGCGATGGTGACGAGGCAGGGACTGGCGCTCGGTGTCGGCGGCGTGGCGGTGGGACTCGTGCTCGTCGCCATCGTCGCGCGGTTCCTCAGGTCATTCCTCTTCGAGATCGGGCCGACCGACCCGGTGACGTTGGGCGGCGCGACGGCGGTGCTCGTGTTCTTTGCGCTCGCGGCGAGCTGGATTCCGGCCCGGCGGGCGGCGCGGGTGAACCCGATCGAGGCGATGCGCGGGGACTGACGCACGCCTAACGAAAGGCGGCGCCGCCGCGGCCATAGCCGAACGGTCGGGCTTGTCATCGCCCGCCGGCGCCGCTCACCGCGCGCGGTTATCCGTTCCGCCGGAACGCGTCGGAGCCCGCGGCAGCCCGCACGCGCCCCGGTCGTACGGGGCGCGCGTGAGGCACGCGGTTATTTCATGGACTGCACGTGCGCCACGAACTGCTCGAGCGCGATCTCCGTCCCTCGCCGCCAACCCGACGCTTTGTTTTTCTCGAAGTCGGCTTCGTCCCGGTGCAGGGCCGTGAACACGTAGCGCGTTCCGGTTCCCACGGTTTCCATCGTCATGATGGCCGTGATCGGAACGTCGTCGAAGATCGCTGGGCGATAGCCGGGGAACAACATGGACGTCCAACTGAGCCGCTCCGTCGGAATGACTTCCAGGAAGCAGCCGAGGTTCGGGGCCTCGCGTCCGTCTGCCGTTCGGATGTCGATGCTGAATTTGCCGCCCGGTCGCAGGTCCATTTCACACTTCGATACGGTGCCCCACGGCTTGGGCATGTACCACTCCTTGAGGTGTTCCGGCTTGGTCAACGCTTCCCACACCAGGCGCTTGGGCGCGTCGATGAAGCGTTCGATGACGAAATCACGTTTCGGATCGATCGTGGCTTGGGCGCTCATCGTGTCGACTCCCGTTCCTTGAGGTGTTTGACGTATCTGTCGAACCGGTCTAACCGGGCTTCCCACGTTTTCCTCCGCTCCGTTAGCCAGTGCTCGGCGACCTTGAATCGTTCGGGGGTGATCTCGTACGTCCGGACCCGTCCGCGCTTCGTCGATTTCACCAGCCGGCTCCGCTCGAGCACCGACAGGTGCTGCACGAACGAGGGCAGCTTCATGTCGAACGGCGCTGCCAGCTCGCTGACCGTGGCTGGTCCCGATGACAGGTGCTCGAGGACTTTCCGCCGAGTCGAGTTGGACAGGGCATAGAACACATCGTCGGCGACTGCGGATTGCATCATTGCGACACCGCTGGCTGGTTGGGTGGCGTGGTCGTACGGAGGGAAGGTATCACGAGGCCATACTAAGGTCAATACCTAAGTATTTGTGGACATGAATCAAGACTATCGAGCGGCGTGTGGTGGCGCGATGACTACCTGGCCTTCGTTCCTGCCAATTTGATGTGCACCACCGACTCGGTCGACCCAACCTTGTAGTACGCCGACTCGGTGCCGACGAGCTTCGCGTCGCGCAGGTATAGCACACCATGAATCGTGACCGTCGCGTCCTGGCGGGCAGTGCTGGCGTATGGCCCTGCATCCATGATGATGCTGTCGGCATCGGTGCGAACGCGCAGTGCGATCGGCGTCGTGTGGTTTGGATACAGAATGGACCAGCCGGCGGTGTCGGCGGTCGCCGTCATCTCGTACGTCACGAGTGTCGAGTCGTTCGCGGCATTGGTGGCTGTCATCGTCCACGTTCCGGCGAGCTCGGCCAGCTGGAGCGGAGAGCGGGCGTCGTTCTTACAGGCGACGAGGGCGAGTGCGGCGACAGCGAAACGTGAAAGTGGCGGCCTTCGCCGGACCTTCATTTGTGCAGTCCGGCCACGAACGACGCAATTGCGTCTACGAGTCCTGTCGCGAGCGGAACATCGGGTCCCTGGTAGCTCGCCATCTGACCGGCCATGTCTGCAGGCGTTTGCTTGAGCACGTGGTTCATGCCATCGATGCGCGCCATCTGACAGCGCGGGTTGGCGCGCTCGAGCAGATCGGCCTCCGAGGGCGCAACTTGTAGATCATGCGAGCCCTGCACGATGAGGCACGGGATCTCAAGCCGAGCAATTTCGGACTGCCCGGAGTATCGAAACCAGGAAATCAAGTACGGCTGGACGCTCGGGCGGAACAGCGCGGCCAGCGCGGGTGGCGTCGAGTCGGTGACGAGGCCGCGCGTTAGGCGGTCCAGTATCGTGTCGCTTTCCGCCATGAGCGGCGCCGGCAGCCGCGGCACAAGCTGATCGTGGAGCACTTCGTTCGCCGGACGCGCCGGGCCCTCGAGGGAGATGTAGGCGGCCGCGGGAGCGGTGTGGAGCGCCAGCAGCGCGAGTAAGGCGCCCTCGCTGTGACCGGCGACGATGACACTCGAGAAGCGGTGGTCGTTCGAGAGGAAACGCAGCCAAGCCGCGACGTCATCGGCAAACATCTCGAACCGGAGCTCCGCCTCGGAAGGCGCCGCAGAGACGCTGCCACCCACCCCGCGCTTGTCGACGCGCAGCGTCGCGATGTGTTTCGTCGCCAGTGCTTCGGCAAGCTGCCGGAGCGACGACGGGCCAACGCCTCGTTGGTTTCCATCGCGGTCCGTTGGGCCCGATCCGGCGACCAGGAGCACGACAGGCATCGGGCCGGTCGGCCGCGGAATGAGGAGCGTGCCGGCGAGCTCACCGTGCGCTAACGGAAGCGTGACGGCTTCGCTGGACGCGGCGGCCGTGTCCTGCGCCTGCAGAAAACCCGCGGCAGCGAGCGTGAGGCTCGCGGTGAGCGCCGTGCTTGCGATCAAGTCCAAAATCAGCTCCCGTGGTTAGAGATGAAGAACAGGTACTGGTTAGACGGCGCAGCCCGCTGCGACCCCAGCAGCACTTTCCGAAACTGCACCACGCGACCGACCTCTTCGTAGCCCAGTTGGTTGTGCGCGGCGTGGCTCACCGAATTGTCCAGCAGCGCGTCCGAGGCCATCTCGCTGTAGCCACGGGCCACCGCCCACGCTTCAGCTGCCGCTATCAGCGTGCGACCGTGCCCCTGGCGTCTCGCATCCGGGTCGACATACCACGCTTCGATGAGTGGCCGCCGAGTACTCAGGGAAGAGTGCCACACTCAAGCGGAGCCACTCCGTCCAGTCGCCGTCGTCATATGGCCGAATCTTCATCGAAAGGTGGCATCCGCCTAACGCCCAACCAGCGGCGGCGGTCGCAGCGGTCGGCGTCGGGCCCTCGATAATGGTGTCGAGACGACAGGCGCGCAACCTGATGCTCCAGGATCGGCCCGAGCATGCTGGAACTGACGATACAGGCGACGGACGTACCATCTGAGAGAGCGATCCCGTATCGCACGTTCACCTATTCCTTTGGCGAGCTCCGTACGTGGATAGAGCGCGAGCAGGAGGCCGCTCTCCATTTCAAAGAACGCCGCCGCGCCGGCCGCGTCCTCGGCCGTTGCCTCGAATTCAGTAGCGACGATGCCCTTCGTCGGAAGGCCGAGGCCGTCGCGGTAGAACGCGACGGCCCGTTCGAGGTCGCGCACCGCCAAGGTGATCACGTCGAGATGAGGTTTCATGGTCGCTCGGATTCGCTGGTCGGTCTGGTCGGGAGCGAGCCCGCGAAAACCGTACCTCGCCGCGACCACGCGGCGACACGTCGTTAGGCGAGCCTCAGGCGCCCATCGGCAATCATCGCCGGACAGAAACAAATGGAGCTCCCTACTATAGTATGGTCGGAATGCGAATGCGCAGACCCCCGTCGCGGACGGTGCGCATTAGACCGACTCTCTCGCCTAACGGCTCGGCGCTGAGGGACAGGAAAGACTGGCAGTTGCGCGCCTACCTGCCTGCCGCAAGCGCATCACCGAGTTTTTGCCTACAAAGTAGGTAGAAACTCTGTGATGAAGCGCGTGACCACGCCGACACGTACTCACGACCTCGTCGCTCGTTGCATGACGAGGACCACGCCGACCGCGGCAACGAACGCGACCGCCGTCAGCACATCAAAGCGCCGTTTCCGCGTGAGGAGCGCCGTGAGTTCAGGGTCGTCGAGTGCCAGGTATCGCTTGCCGCGGACGAACTGCACGAAGGCAATCGAGTGGACGGACTTCACCCGCAATGCATCCCACGTGGCGGGATGGCGTTCGCGGATGCGAGCGCCGGCCCGGCGCAGGAGGACAGCGTCGACGGGCAGGACAACCAGAAAGTACAGGGCCAGAATCGCGACCAGGACAGCGTCACTTGGTCTCATGGTCGGAGCGCGAAGTGAGTGTCAGCGGGCCAACTACGGTGCGTGCCGTCGCGCCGCGATCGCGAAGTGCAAGAAGTAGCGGGACAGACCAGCGGCTGAATCCGGAGAGACCGATTCGTCGAAGAACAGGCGGCAGAACTCGGATCGTGCTCGCAGGATCTCGCGCCGACGCGCACCTCGCCAGCGGTTGTCCGCTGCCGTCAAGTCGAACAGTTCGAGCGCGCGCGCGAGCGCACCGTCGAAACGGTTACGATTCCCCGCGTTGTACGCTCGGATCGCCCGGTCGACCTCGCTCCCGACGTGTGCGAGCTGCTCCACGAGTTCCAGCGTGTTCCAGCGCCGCGCCGCGTCGGCATGGAGCATCGTGTTGGCGCTCATGCGTCCGGCACCAGTGTGTGGACGACACGCCGGATGGTCGCGCGCGTGTTTTCGTCCTCGACGGATCGGCTGCGATTGTTTTGTGAGGGGCGCACGTTGATCACGGAGTCAAACTCGATCCAATCCTCGCCGGCTTCAGCAGGGTAGAGGTTTATTCCCCACAGGTCGTGCTGCTGCGAGCCATCGTCCAACAGGAGGGCTTCTTCATCCGAGTGCAACTCGCCGCTGACAGCCATGATGCCGCGCGCGATGTCGACGACCGCCTTGACGAGGTCGCCGAAGCGAGATGCGGCAAGGGTCGTCAGTTCCGAACGTGAGATCGGAGCACGGACGATGCGCGGTTGGTCTGGGTTCATGGCCACGCAAGATAACGAAGCGTTCGTTCCGGGCGAGGAACCGTCAAGTCCGGGGACGCCGGTTCAACGCACGCCGTGAACGAATCCCGATAGCCACGCGAGGACGAGCGGCGCCGCCAGCAGCGTGTAGAAGCCCAGTCGTGCGAGCACGTACGTGACCGGCTCGCAAAACCAGGACGCCCACCATCCTGCAGCCGTGATTCCGCCAGCAAGGACTTGCAGGGCAACGATGCTCCGAATTGCGCGCTGCTCGATCGGCGGCTGAAACCGCCGGCGCCCAAGGTCCTGGAGTAGCGTGGCGAACAGGGTAAACAACCATCCCCCGCCGAACCCGAACGCGATAGCATGCTTGGGTTCGCGCGTGATCCATATCGCCCACGCGAGCAAGACGCACCAAAACGTGAGCGCAGACAGGAGACAGCGGCGGCTCGCCATGCGCAATGATCGCTGATCCGAGCAGGGCTTGCCAGGGCGAGCTCCCATATGGTAGGCCGCTCGCGCTTGTCCGGTGGAAGAATTCGTTAGCCAGCGTGGTCGAGAATGAAACGCGCACCGGCATCCTCGCCCTCGAAGTACGCCAGCCGTCCGGGAATGCAGGAGAGGAATGTACCGATGCCGCGCCCCACGACCAACGCGAGCGCCTCCTCGAGCGGAAGTGCGCGAGGCCGACTCGGAGCTTCGCGCGCCCTTTCGCGCTCGCCAGGAGGCTGCGGAGCCGCGCTTTACGTTCGGGCCGCACGAACGCGTCCACCAGAGCCGAACCCGAATGTTCAGCGCTCATGACCAAGAGTGATGTTGTAGGTGGCTAACGCTGTGGCATAAGCTGCGCGCCTCCAAAGGCGCGAGCCGGTCCATCGGCCGCCGAACACCGACACAACGGATTTTGACCCGTTAGGCGTCAATGCCCACGGCGAGCCTCACGAGTCCTTCGCGGCCACCCCTTGCGCGCCGCGACCGCGTGCGTTAAATACTGAACCGTATGGTTCAGTATACGACCACCCGCCTTGATGCCTCGTTCGCGGCGCTCTCGGACGCCACGCGGCGCGGCGTGCTCGAGCAGCTCGGACGAACCGACGCGTCGATCACGGACCTCGCCGAGAAGTTCCACATGACGCTCACGGGCATGAAGAAGCACGTCGGCGTGCTGGAGCAGGCGGGGCTCGTCACCACGAAAAAGGCCGGGCGCGTGCGGAAGTGCCAGCTGGGCCCGCGCCGCCTGGAAGACGAGACGGCCTGGCTCGAGCGGTATCGCCGGCGCTGGGACGAACGCTTCAACGAGTTGGACAAGATTGTCGAGGAACTTTCACGAAAGGAGAAGAGCGATGAACGCAAAAATCGAACGTAAGCCCGGCCCCGTGAAGAACCGCACTACCGTAGAACGGACGTCGGATCGCGAGGTGGTTGTCACGCGGACCATCAATGGCCCGGCGCGCATCGTGTTCGAGGCATTTACCAAGGCCGAGCTGCTCAAGCGGTGGTGGGTGCCCAAGTCGATCGGCATGACGCTGCTGTCCTGCGAGGTGGATGCTCGTGTCGGAGGCAAGTACCGATTGGTATTCGACGCGAGCCCCGAGCCGGTCGCGTTCTTCGGCACGTATGTCGAAGTCAAGCCGTATTCGCGCCTCGCGTGGACCAATGAGGAAGGTGGCGAGGCCGGCCCTGTCACCACGGTGACTTTCGACGAGCAGGGCGGCAAGACGCTCGTGGTCCTGCGCGAGAGCCATCCTTCGAAGGAAGCGCTCGACGCTGCCGGCACCGGAGCAGCCGATGCAATGGTCGAGACGTTCGACCAGCTGGACGAGCTGCTCGTCGCTCTGGGTGAAAGCTCGGGACAGTAACGGCGAGGGTGATCGGGCCGGGAGTCATTTCTCGAAGGCAGCGACACGCGTTCGCTGTTATCATTCGACCGGCCCCACACACCTCAACCTCCGGACCCCGATGACCACGACTGCGCCAGCACCCGCCTCCACGCCGACCCTTCATGCGACCGGCATGGGTTGTTCGCTCACTTGCAAGAACGTCGAGGCGTCGATCCGTTGGTACCGCGATGTGTTAGGCTTCATCGTGGCGCAGACGTTCGATCGCGATGGAAAAGTCGCCGGCGCCGCCATGAGTGCGGGCGACATTCGGATCATCCTGAACCAGGATGACGGCAAGCTGGGCTGGGACCGCATCAAGGGGCAGGGGCTCTACCTCCAGCTCAACGTCAACGGACCCGCCGATGTCGATGCTGCCGCGGCGCGGATCAAGGCTGCCGGGGCAGGGACGCTCCTGGATGAGCCGGCCGATCGCCCGTGGGGCGTGCGCATGTTCCACTTCAAGGATCTCGACGGGTTCAAGCTCGGCGTATCCACGCCGCTGACGAAATGAATCTCGGCGAGCGCGGCTGCCGTTAGAGCTTCACTCTGCGGAGCAGCTGTGCATTGACGGCGACAATGATCGTGCTCAGCGACATGAGCACGGCGCCCGCGGCTGGACTGAGCACGATACCCTTCCACGCCAGCGCGCCCGCTGCCAGCGGAATCGCCACCACGTTGTATCCTGCCGCCCACCACAGATTCTGCACCATTTTCCGATAGGTCGCGCGGCTCAACGCAAAGATGCGCGGCACGTCGCGCGGATCGTTGCGCACCAGCACGATGTCTCCTGCCTCCACGGCGACGTTGGTGCCGGCGCCGATTGCAATGCCGACGTCGGCCGTCGCAAGCGCCGGTGCGTCGTTGACGCCGTCGCCGACCATTGCCACTCGCTTTCCATCGCGCTGGAGTCGCTTAATCGCGGCGACCTTCTGCGCGGGCAACACCTCGGCAAACACTCTGTCGATCCCGAGGTCGCGCGCAACCGACTCGGCGGCGGCGCGGCTGTCGCCGGTGACCATCGCCACGTCGATGCCGGCGTCGCGCAGCAGTTGGACGGCCTCGCGCGATTCCGGGCGCACGGCATCGGACACGATGAACGCGGCGCGAACGGTCCGGCCGTCGATCAGGTAGAGCACGCTCTGGCCGCGCGCGGCGGCGTTAGACGCAAAGGCGAGCATCTCCGGTGCCGGTTTCAGGCTGCGTTCGCGGATCAGGTTAGGCCCGCCCACGGTCACCGTGCGGCCATCCACGGTTGCTTCGACGCCTAACCCGGGAATCGCGCGGAAGTCCGCCGCGCGGGGCAGGGCGAGCGCGCGGTCCGTCGCCGTGGCCAGCACGGCGCGCCCAACCGGGTGCTCCGAGTCCTGTTCGACCGCCGCCGCGAGGCGGAGCGCGTCGTTTTCCGTCAACCCGTCGGTCTGAACTCCCACGACGCGGTGCTGTCCCAGCGTCAGCGTTCCGGTCTTGTCGAACACCGCCGTCGTCACCAGGCGGGCTTGCTCGAGGCCGCGCCGGTCACGCACGAGGAGTCCGTTGCGCGCGGCGACGGTGGTGGAGAGCGCGACGACGAGCGGCACCGCGAGGCCGAGCGCGTGCGGACACGCGATCACGAGCACAGTCACCACGCGTTCGACGACGAACGAGCCCGGCGCGCCCGCGGCGACCCACGCGGCGGCCGTGATGGCCGCGCTCGCGAGCGCGCCGATTGTGAGCCAGAGGGCGGCGCGGTCGGCCAACACCTGTGCGCGGGAGCGCGATGCCTGGGCGTCGGCAACGAGACGCATGATACCCGCGAGGGCCGTGCGATCGCCCGTGCGCGTGACGTCAACGCGAAGCGATCCATCGCCGTTGACGGTACCGGCGATCACGCTGCTCCCGGGGTTTTTGGCAACCGGTTTGGATTCGCCGGTGAGCATCGATTCGTTGACGAAGCTTCGTCCCTCGCGCACCGTGCCGTCGGCGGGGATCGCCGCGCCGGGGCGCACGAGGACCACATCGCCATCGCGCAGTGCGCCGATCGGCACGTCTTCCGTTAGGCCTGCATCCGTGAGACGCGTCGCGGTGTTGGGCAGGAGCTTCACCAGCTCGGTGAGCGCGCCCTGGGCCCGCGAAATGGAACGCATCTCCATCCAGTGGCCGAGGAGCATGATCGTGATGAGCGACGACAGTTCCCACCAGAGCGACGCGCCGCGGGCTCCGAATGTGACGGCCACACTGTAGGCGAACGCCACCACGATAGCGAGCGAGATGAGCGTCATCATGCCCGGGCGGCGGTCCACGAGCTCGCGCCAGGCGCCCTGGAGGAACACCCAACCGCCGTAGACGAACACGGCGGTGCCGAAGACTAACGGAATGAAACGGGATCCCGGGAACGCGGGCGGCGCGACGCCCCACGCGTGCGCAAACATCTCGCCCCAGATCGCGGCCGGGATCGTGAGGATGAGGGCGATCCAGAATTTTCGCCGGAACATCGCGACCGAATGGCCGGCGTGTGTGTCATGGCCTGCTCGGGCGGCGGAATGGTGTGGATCCACGTGCATCACCCTGCGCCGCGGCGGGCATCGGCTGCGAAATGCTGCAAGACAGCGGATCGTTTCAGGATTGACATTGGCCGCGCGCGCACGCGACCGATGGTGAGCGATATCCGTCCGAGCCAACGCCGGCATCTACGCTCATGAAGACGCGGACAAAGCACGGACACGACGGACAGGGCAACAAGAAAAAGACAGGAGACCGCGTCCGAGTTTCTGATTACACGCCGGCGGTACGTTTGCAAGGTGCAGGCAGTCATCCAGCGACACCGAGAAACGCACGCATGCGGTCGAGCTCGGCGTCGAGCTCCCGCGCGAATGCCGCGTCGCGCGGCGCGCGCGCCCCCACAAAGCGAATCTGCGACTCGAGGATGCCGTTAGGCACCGACACATTGCCCCAGCCGATCAGCCGGTCGCGCCACTGCAGCGGCAACGCATAGTAGCCTAATTTCCGCTCGGGCGCCGGCACGTAGGCCTCGAAACGGTATGCCCAACCCCATAACAGCTCGAACCGGTCGCGGTCCCACACCACAGGATCGAAGGGCGCGAGCACGCGCACCGTGTCCGCCACCGGCTGGTGGTCCGGATGCTCGTCCGGCGGCCAGTACCACTCGACACCGTCCACGCGCGTGTGCGCGAGCTGGTGCGTTGCGCGTTCGAGGGCGCCCGTCAACTGGTTGCGCCACTGCGGGACGGCATACCGGAGCCGGCGCACCAGTTGCGTTAGGCCTTTGGTCGTGAGCGGCGCATAGATCGCGACCGCCGCTCGCGCCAGCGCGTCCACGCGCTCGCGAATCGCTCCCGCAGCCACGGGTTCTTCCCCATGCTCGTGCGGCGCATACACGCGAATGCCCGCGTCGCGGCGCTGGATGCGCAGCATGCCGCGGTAGTGCATGCCGGCGAGCAAGGCGGTCGTGGCGTTGGACGACCCGCCCCAGTAGTTCCTAACGGAACGCGGCGAAAAGTGCGCGGCCACTTCCCGCGGATGGACGCACCCGCGCTCGCGGACGAACTCGAGCAGCCGCTCCGCTTGCGCTCGCCGGGCACGGGACCATGGCACGCCGGGAGTGACAGGCACACCACGAATCGAGCGCGGGTGCATGAGCGACTCGATGGACCTGGTCACGAAACCATAGGCGAGGAAGAAGTCTTCCTCGACGCCGAGGGTGGGATAGAGCCGTTCGAGATCGCCTGTGCGGTAGCCGGTGACGCGGTGGCGGAGGATCAGATCCTGCGCGCGGGCGGGTGCCCGAATCGGGTCGGCCTGCACGTACCCAAAGCGAGTGAGGGCGCGCTCGAGCGTCGTCGGCGCAAACAGGCTCCGGCCGATGGCAAAACGCCGGAGGTCATCGAGTGTGATCGGGCGGGAACTCATTCTCCGTATGGAAAGCGGCGCCACGGGCGCGCTATTGGCGTGTGACCGATGTCGTAGACTCATCCCTAACGACCTCCGTGACCATGACTGCATCAGCCTCCCCGTCCAGATGACGCGCAGGGCATCTGCCTAACGCGCTGGCCACGGGAGAAATCGCCGACAAGCGACGCACGGCATCGCACTGCCTCGGACTCCGCGCGCCTACACGGCGACAGGCACCTTCGGCTCGACGGGGGAACATAAACGGATTGACACATAAAGGGCTTGAAGAGTCACCGGGTGTCGTTGCATGATCGGCGTGACGACCCGTCCGTATCGCGGTCGAAAGCCGGGCGGCTTGCTTCGGTGGCGCGAGTGTCGAGCCAAGCATACGCGATTGCGGCAACGGAACGCCGTCGCGCGCGGAGCAAGCGGCCTCGTCGATGACGAGGCGTACTGCAAGCACAATTTGTCAAGCGCTGGCCGAGTCCGGCGCGCCTAACGACGTCACCGCGCCGTGTACGCGGCATAGAGCTCGTCGAAGAGGAGCGACCCGCGTTCGAGCCGGGCCTCGTCGGCGCGGTTGTCGGCGGCGATGCCCGCCAGCACGCGTTCGATGCCCGGCGCCTCATCGCGGCCGAACTTTGCATCCTTGAGATCGATGTCGTGGACGATCTCGGCGATCGCCCGCAGCGCAGGATCGCGGATCGCAAACCGGCTGAGCAGGGTCTCGAAGGTGCACCGGTCGCCGTCGTGGGTGAACTCTCCCTCGAACATGTCGAACCGGAGGTCGCGGGGCGCGGCGTGGTGCGCGGCCGGGTCGACGAACTTGAAGCGGGCGTCGCGATCGATGAACCGGCGGATGAGCCAGGCGCTGGCGATGCGGTCGACGAAGATGCCGGTGCGCGTGACCCAGGTGCGCCCGCGGACGCGCCGGCCTTGCGCTCTGCCTAACGGCGGCCGCGGCGCCGGCGGCGCGGGCTCCAACGCGTCCGACACCGTGCGGACGGACTGCTCCGCCATCGCCCGGCCCGGCGCCCGGAAAAAGTCGATGGCCGTGATCGACGCGAGCCGCTTCGTGAGTCGCACCAGGTCGTCATCGGAGCCCGCGCTGCGGCGTCCGGCGTCGGGACGGGGGCGGCGCAGTGCGGCGAGCGTGTCGCGCGCCGCCGCCGCGAGCTCGGCGTAGTCCTCATCGCGGGCCCCGCGAAAGAGGGCGACGATCTGCTCGTTGGTCAGCCCGTCGACGAAGTCTGCCTTGCAGATCGACGCATCGCCGCCGCCGTCGATGATCTCGGCGCGGACCCATTGGAAGTCCTCCACGGATTGCGGCCGGCCGGGCAGCACGTACACCGACTTCTTGACCGGCACCGCGCCTAACCGCTGCAGTCGTCGCCCGATCTTGACGCGCAGGTAATCCGGTTTGGGCGGTATCTGGTGGATGAGGAGGAGCCACGGGGCCGCCGAATCGGCGCGACGAGATTTCATGCGGGGGTTATTGGTCTAACGGGCGGAGCGGGGCAGGTGGGCCGCGCCGCGACGTGCGGATGCTCGCCCGCGCTCGCACGCCAGAAAGATGGGTCACGCCCATATTGCTAATATCACAATTGAAGCATCGCAATAGGACTCCGCCCAGCCGAACGCCGCGCCCGCCGCCGGCGCCCGGGACGGCCGCACCGATCCCCTGGTGAGCCCGCCAACGGCTCCTTGCCATGGCCGCAATCCACGCTATTATCGCAACTGAATCAACCCTGGCCACTCCTTCACCGGCAGGACTCCTATGGCTCGCGTCTGGTCGCGCGCAGTGCGACGCCTCGCTCTCATCGCGATGCTCGCTTCGTCCGCCGCGGCGTTGCCCGCGCAACAGAGCGCATCATGGACGGCCATCGAACAGGCGCTCGGTCGCACCGGCGCGCTGCAACCGGGCGGCGTCATGAAGTTCTCCTTCCCGCGGCGCGATCTGCACGTGGTGGTCGGCGGCGTCCCCGTGCGGCCGGCGCTCGCCCTCGGGGGCTGGGTGGCGTTCAAGCCGCTCGCCAACGGCATGGTGATGGCCATGGGCGACCTCGTCCTAACGGAAGACGAGGTCGGCCCGGTCATCTCGGCCCTGCAGGCAGGCGGCATCGAGCAAACGGCGTTGCATAACCATCTGTTAGGCGCAGTGCCCAACCCGATGTATTTGCACATCGCGGCGCGGGGGACGGGCGTCGACGTCGCGCGGGCGCTTCGCCGCGCGCTCGAGGCCAGCAAGACGCCGCTCGACTCGTCCGCCGCCGGGCCGCCGCCGGCGCTCGGCCTCGATACCGCCGCCATCGCCAAGGCGCTCGGCTACCACGGGCATGCGAGCGGCGGCGTGTACCAGGTTGGCGTCCCGCGGGCCGGACGCATCCTGGAAGGCACGGAGGACGTGCCCTCGTCGATGGGCACGGCGACATCGATCAATTTCCAGTCGTCGGGCGGCGGCAAGGCGGTCATCACCGGCGACTTCGTGCTCACCGGCAACGAGGTGAACCCCGTGATCCGTGTATTGCGCGATAACGGCATCGAAATCACGGCGCTGCACAGCCACATGATCGGCGACATGCCGCATCTGTATTTCATGCACTACTGGGCGAACGACGACGCCATCAAGCTGTCCCGGGCCATGGGGGCCGCGCTCGCCAAAACGCAATCGGTGAAGCCTAACGCAGCATCCTGAGGCCGCGCCGGCGTCCGACGCGCCGCCAACTGCCGTGTGCGGGCCGGCGGCGCGGGCGGTGTGCGTGCGGTTGACGCGGGCGGGATGCTGCATCGCCGTCGCGTCGCTCATCGCGGCGTCGGTTGTCGGCGCGCAAGCGGACACCGCGAGCCGCGGCGCGGCGTCGGGCGCCTCCATCACCGCGCGACCAGTGAACGCGCCGCCGCCGGTGACGGCTGGATGGAATGTCGGTGTGTGGAGCACCGCCGATTCGATCGTCGATTTTCGCCAGCAGGACCCTGCGATCGGCGCCGCGGGCAGCGAACGCACGGTGGTGAAAGTGCTGCACGATCATGAGAATCTGTACGTCGCCGTGCGCTCGTGGGATCGCGAAGCGAACCGGATCGTGGCCACGCAACTCCGCCGCGACGCCGACCTCTCGTCCGACGACAACGTCACGATTCTGATCGACAGCTTTCACGACCGGCGAAGCGCGTACCTGTTCGAGACGAACCCCAACGGCTCTCGCTGGGATGCGCAGATCACGACCCAGGATGAGAACGCCGATTGGAACGGGATCTGGTATGTGGCCACGAGCCGCGACCCGTCCGGCTGGACGGCGGTGTTTCGAATTCCGTTTCGCACACTGCGATTCCGGTCGGGAAGCGGCGCCGCGTTTGGATTCAACGTTAGGCGGGAGATTCGCCGGCGAAACGAAGTCGACCTGTGGCGCGGCTGGCGTCGAACGGAGGGACTCAACCGCCTGGACATCGCGGGCGACCTCGTGGGTCTGGGCGGCGTGAGCCGATCGCGTGATCTCGACATCAAACCGTACGTGCTCGCCGACGCCCACCAGGCGCCGCACGATTCGGTGCTCGATCGGACGGGCGGGGCGGGGCTCACGGCCAAGGTCGGGGTCGATGCAAGACTTGCGGTGACGTCCACGTTGACCGCCGATCTGACCGTGAACACGGATTTCGCGCAGGTCGAAGTCGACAGCCAGGTGATCAACCTGACGCGGTTTCCGACGTTCTTCCCCGAGAAGCGAGACTTCTTCCTCGAGTCCAGCAGCATCTTCCAGTTCGGATTCAACCAGAAGGCGCTGCTCTTCTATTCGCGCCGCATCGGCCTGACAGACAGCGGCACCGTCGTGCCGATCGTCGCCGGCGCGCGCGTGTACGGGAGGGCCGGACCGTGGGCTCTCGGTATCATCGATGCGCGGACAGGCGGCGACGAGGACGCGAACGACGTGGCGATGCGCGTCACGCACGATCTATTCGAGCGCTCCTACATCGGCGCGATGGCCACCATGCGTACGGCGCCGAGTGCGCGCGGGACCGAGACCGCGGAGGGGCTCGATGCCGATTTCCCGTTGGTCATCGGCACGCAGAACATCGAGCCAACCATTTGGGTGGCGGGCACGCAAACGCCTAACGCGACCGGCACGCAGGTCGCGTGGCGGCTGGCCACGGATTTCCCGAACGACCTCTTCGACAACTTCGTCGGGCTTGCCCGGTACGACGCGCGATTTTCACCCGCGCTCGGCTTCGTGAGCCGGACCGATGCATGGGAGACCTACGGCCACGTGGACTTCACGCCGCGCCCGCACGTGCTCGGCGTTAGGCAGCTGCTGTTCGAGCTGCCTTCGTGGGATATCTATGCGAACCACGATGGATCGGTGCTTCGCGCGCGGGACTGGCAGAGCGCGTCGATCGAGTGGCACCCGATCGGCGCGCTCTTCGAGAGCGGCGATCAGGTCCAGGTCATGATCGTTCGCGACATGGACGCGCCGGCCGAACCGTTCTTGATCGCGCGAGGCGTGTCGATTCCCGCCGGCCGGTATTGGTGGACGCAGTCGGGCGCGCAATTCCAGACCTCGCCGGGCCGGGCGGTGAGCGGGTTCGGCCACTTCTCGACTGGCCGGTTCTACGATGGCCGCAGCACGGAAACCGACGGCGGCCTGACGTGGCGGTCGGGCGGCCATCTCATTGTCGGCGGCGGTCTCTCGCGTACCGCCGTTTCGCTCCCGGCCGGCCGCTTCGTGGCCGTGCAGTCCAGCGGCCGGGTGGAGTACGCGTTCACGACGCGCATGGACTTCATCGGATTTGCGCAGTACGAGACCGCGCTCGACCGCACCGACTTCGACCTGCGCTTCCACTGGACGCCGGTGATCGGCGATGATCTGTACGCGGTGTGGAACTCCGGCTATACCAACGATCCGGGATCGCCGTTTCGCTTTCCGGACAGCCGCGCCATCGCTCGGCCGTTGACCGCGACGTTCACCATCAAGTACGTCCACCGCATCGCTCCCTGACTCCCTGACCCCATGCGCCTAACGCATCTGTTCGCGCTCTGCGCCGCGTGTGCGCCCGCCGCCGCGCAAGCGCCCGTGCTTCGCACCGTGGCCGACGTGCCCATGCCCGGGCCCGCCGTGCGCTTCGACTACCAGAGTCTCGATACCGCCGCGAATCGGCTGTACATCGCGCACATGAACGCCGGCCGGTTGGTGGTGTTCGACATCGCCGGGCGCCGCGTGGTGGCCAACCTGGGTCCATTCGATGGTGTGCACGGCGTGTTGGCCGTGCCCGAGGTGGGCCGCGTGTACGCGTCGGTGACGGGAAAGCACGAGGTGGCCGTGGTCGATGCCAGGTCGCTGGCGGTGCTGGCACGCGTGCGCGGCGTCGACTATCCGGACGGCATCGCGTACGTCCCTGGCGTTAGGCGGGTGTTCGTCTCCGATGAGCGTGGGCGTGCGGACGTGGTGATCGACGCCGCGACCAATGCCTTCGTGACATCGGTGCCGTTGGGCGGCGAGGCCGGCAACACCGTATATGATCCCACCGCGAAGCGCATCCTGGTTGCGGTGCACGAGTCGAACGAGTTGGCGGCGCTCGATCCGGCGACCGCGAAGATCACGTCACGGTTTCATCTGCCGGGCATCGAAGCGCCGCACGGCATCGCGCTCGATCCGGCGCGCCGGGTCGCATTCGTAGCCGGCGAGGGAAATGCGAGGCTGGCCGTGGTCGATCTCTCGACGATGAAGGTGCTCTCGACCGAGGCCGTGGGCGATGATCCCGATGTGTTGGCCTTCGATCCGGGATGGCGCCGGTTGTATGTGTCCTCGGAGTCCGGCACCGTCGCGGTATTCACCGAGCGTTCGGGCGCGAATGGAATCACGCTGCATCGCGATGGCAACATCGTCATGCCGCACGCGCACACGGTGTCCGTCGATCCGCGCACGCATCTCGTGTATTTCCCGCTCGAGAACGTGAACGGGAAACCGGTGCTTCGGATCATGGCTGGCGACGCGCCACGGTGATGGTGCTGATGACGGGTTGCGTTCGAGCCTCGAATGGACGCCCGTGGTCGCGCGCTGCACCGTCGGGTCGGGACGCGCCCGAGCTCCGCCGAGATGCTCATCTAGCTCCAGGTCGGCGCAGTCGGTAGATTGTTTCGATCCCAGAGCGCCGGCACATCCCGCGCTCGCCCCCCTCCGGAATGACACTCCGCGACGACCTCCAGTCGAGTTTAAGCGACGCGTACACCCTCGACCGCGAGCTCGGCGGGGGCGGCATGTCGCGCGTCTTCGTCGCCGAAGAGCGCCGACTCGGCCGCCGTGTCGTGATCAAAGTTCTTCCAACGGAGCTCGCCGCCGGCCTCAGCGCCGAGCGATTCGAGCGCGAAATCAGGGTCGCCGCGTCGCTGCAGCAGGCCGACATCGTCCCGGTGCTGAACGCCGGTGACACGAAGGGCGTCCTGTACTTCACGATGCCGTTCGTCGAGGGAGAAAGTCTCCGCGCACGGCTCCGCGAACGCGGCCCGCTCTCGCCCGGCGAAACGGTGAGCATTCTCCGCGACGTGACGCGCGCGCTCGCCTACGCGCACGATCGCGGCATCGTGCACCGCGACATCAAGCCTGACAACGTGCTGCTCTCGGGCGGCACCGCGGTGGTCACGGACTTCGGCATCGCCAAAGCCATCTCCGCTGCGCGCACCGACGGGGAATCGGCCACGCTCACGCAACTGGGCACCGCGATCGGGACGCCGGCCTAAACCTCGCCCGAGCAGGCGGCCGGCGATCCCGCGGTGGATCACCGCGCCGATCTGTACTCGTTCGGCTGCATGGCGTACGAGATGCTCGCCGGACAACCGCCGTTCGCGAACCGCACGCCCCAGCGGCTCATGGCCGCGCACATGGCCGAGGCGCCGCGTGCCGTGCAGGAGCTGCGTCCCGACACGCTGCCGGCGCTCGCGGGTCTCGTGATGCGGTGCCTCGAGAAGGACGCGGCGGCGCGTCCGCAGTCGGCGTCGGAGATTCTCGCCTCGCTCGACGCGTTGTCGACCAGCGATCCGGGGCGGGCGGCGATGCCGGCCGTTCTGTTAGGCGGACCGCGCATGTTCTGGAAGGCGTTGGGGGTGTACGCGGTGGCGTTCATCGCCGTGGCGGTGCTGGCGCAAGCGGCGATCGTCGGCATCGGGCTGCCGGGGTGGGTGTTCCCGGGCGCGCTCATTGTCATGGCGTTAGGCCTGCCGGTGATTCTGTTCACCGCGTACACGCAGCGCGTGTTGCGCCGGACGGTGATCCAGTCGCCGAGTTTCACGCCGGGCGGGACGCCCAGCCTGCCGACGCACGGCACGATGGCCGCGCTGGCGATCAAGGCGAGCCCGCACGTGTCGTGGCGCAAAACGATGCTGGGCGGCGTGTGGGCCGTGGCCGTGTTCGTGGTGCCGGTAGGCGGCTTCATGCTGCTGCGCGCGTTAGGCATCGGGCCGGCGGGCTCGCTGCTGGCGGCCGGCAGGTTCTCGGCCCGGGCGCCGGTGCTGATCACGGACTTCGCCACGGCCAATACCGACTCGTCGTTAGGCCCGGTGGTGAGCGATGCCGTGCGGGCGGGGCTCGGGCCGTCGAAGGTCATTTCGCTGATGGCGCCGGCGCTGGTCGCTTCGACGCTCCGATTGATGGGCCGGCCGGCCACGACGCGCGTCGACCTGCCGGTGGCGCGCGAGGTGGCGCAACGCGAGGGCGTGCAGGCCATCGTGGATGGCAACGTGACCGGCGTGCCCGGCGGGTACATCCTGACGCTGCGCCTGGTGACCGCGGACTCGGGCGTCGAGCTCGCGTCGTTCCGGGAAACCGCGGACGGACCGCGCGGGCTCATCGATGCCACCGACAAGCTCGCGCGCGCGCTCCGAGAAAAGATCGGCGAATCGTTGCGCGAAGTGCAGGCGACGCCGCCCTTGGAGCGTGAGACGACCTCGTCCCTCGAAGCGCTGCGCTTGTTCAGCGCCGCCACCCGCAGCGCCAACATGGCAGGGGACGTCCAGCAATCCGAGGGGCCGACCCGGCAAGCGGTGGCCGTCGACTCCAATTTTGCACAGGCATGGGGCGACCTGGCGATCGACCTGCTCAACATGGGCGCACCGCAAGCGTCCGTCGATTCGGCGCTGGATCATGCGTACCGGCTCAGGCTCCGCCTAACGGACCCCGAGCGCCTGAGCATTGAGGCGACGTACTATGATGTGTCATCGCACCGTGACCGCGTGCGCGCCCTCGACGCATACAATCAACAGCTCCGGCTGCCCGACGCGCGTGTCGCTCCGACAGTGGGCAACATGGGTGAAGTGCTCCGCAGCATGCGGCTCTATGCCCGCGCCGAGTCGCTCGATGTCCGCGAGTTGCAAATAGACTCTGGCATGACGATCGGGGCGGTCAACGTGATGGAGCTGGAGCTCGATCGCGGAAGCCCTGACTCGGCCGCGGCAATGTATGCCATCGGGCATCGCCGGCAACCTGGCAGTCCGATCCTCGAGGTGCAATCTCCGCTCATCGCATACGCGCGCGGCGATCTGGCGGCTACGCGTCGCCTGGCCGATTCATTGGCGCGAACGAGCAACGATGTGGCGCGGTCGTTCGGTCTCGCGTACGGCGCCCGCCGCTCGCTCGTCCAGGGCCAGCTCGCGCGCGCCGAGCAGGAGTACGCCCAGGCCGGCGGCGCCGCGCCGGTCGCGCTGGTCGATTCGGCCACGCTGATCACGGCGTCGACGTGGTTCCGCAACACGAATGCAGGCCCGGCGGCGCGCCTAACGGCGGCGCTCGCGCGTTATCCGTTCGGCGCGATGGCGCCGGTCGACCGGCCCTATTTCGCGGTGGCCACGGCGTGGGCGCGCATCGGGAAGCCGGATCGGGCGGAAGCGATCATCGCGGCGTATCGGTCGGCGGTGACCGACACGGCGGTGCTGCGGGTACAGAGCGCGGCGCTGCACACTACGTTAGGCGAAATCGCGCTGGCCGAGCGCCATGCCGATCGGGCGCTCGCCGAGTTTCGGCGGGGCGACACGGCATACGACAATCGCCCGGCCACGGAGTGCGCGCCGTGCTTGCCGCTCGAGCTCGCACGTGCGTTCGATGCCGCTGGGCAGTCGGACTCGGCCATTGCGCAGTACGAAGCGTTCATCGCGACGCCCTACTATAATCGGCTGGTGGAGACCGATCCGCTGGCGTTGGCGCTGGCGCACGAACGGTTAGGCGAGCTCTACGAGGCGCGCGGCGATGCGGCGCGGGCGGCGGCGCACGATCAGCGGTTCATTGCCTTGTGGGCGAACGCCGATCCCGCGCTGCAGCCGCGGGTGGCACAGGCGCGGGAGCGGCTCGCCCGGTTAGGCGCGGAAGAAGGGAAGCGCTGAGCGGAAACTACGTGCGCGTGCGCCGTCCGTCTGCCACGACGAGCACGATCCCGAGCACGATGGCGATCCCGCCGGCGACGGGCGAAACGAATCCCTTTTTCACCGTGCCCACCTCGATCGGACCGACCTGCGCAGTGTGCCGTTCTTTCACGTAGCTGAACCCGCCGAGTGCCAGCACAACGATCCCGGCCACGATCAGGAGCCAGCCGAGAATGCCGAGTGGTCGCATGGTGCCTCCTCGAGAATGGGACGCATCCAAGCATGTAGCGTGCCCAACCGCTAGGTCGGCGAGTACGTTCAGGCGGAGGTGTGGCTGCACATTGCGCCGATAGTGTATGGCCACGGCGAGCGGTTATTCGAGGGCGTGAGCATGCAGGGTCGCTAGCACGGCCATTCGATTTCACGACGGCTATGAATCACCGCGAGAATGTCTATTCGCGATGGCTGGACCATGCGCTCTGCGTAAAGCGGAGATGTGCGCGCGACATGGCGCGCGATATCAGCCAGGTGCTCAAGAGCAGTTTCTGACCAGTGGATTGGCCGACTCACGACGCTCTGCGCAAAATACCGCGCAAGCGAGCTCTCACTTGGTCATGAGCGACCGTTCGGCCGGCGGCAACATCTGCAAGCCCCGCATCGATCGACTCGCGCACCTAAAGTTCGTACGTCAGCGCCCGATACGCCGTGTCGCGCAGCTGGCGTGAGTCCGAGTGTGATCGCACAGCGCGCGCGCTACGTCTTTTTCGCCGCCGATGCACACCCGTCGGGAATCTGTCTTCCATAATTGAAAATCGACTGCGATGGCCACGTCCATACGTTGCCTACCGCATCGAGGGCAGTTCCTGTGATCGGCTTGAGAAACACGTTGATTGCCGCCGCGACCCAGCCCGGCGTTTGCCAGCCAATGCCGGAGTCGAGATTCGCGCCGAGCGTCGCCTGGCGGCAGGGGAACGCTTCGGTGGGCGAGCCGAGAATGCTTCCGCCGAATCGGATTGCCGCGTAGACACCGGCGTTGAATCCAAATGCGCCGACGCCCACCAGGGCGCGGATCGAGAACGCCATCGCGAACGAATTGATTCCCACCGATATGTTGCTCAGCGATTCCGTGAGATCGGTGACGATCTTCGGCTCACTCGGCGCCGAGATCGACCACGTGCTGCCGGCGCGTCCCGCCCAGATCCGGCCGCCGAAGTCGTATTGTCCCTCCGCCCGGAGGATCGTGGACTGGGCGCTGATGCCGGAATTCACGTCGAACAACGTCGCGAACGTGAGCGCAAAAGGAACGGGCCCGCCTAACGGAATGCTGAAGTCGACCGGCACCCAGTGCTTGATGTGGATGTTCACGAACTTGGTCGTCGGACTGTGTGAATCGAGCATCAGGTGCACGCCTGCCGATCCTTTGAGGCTGATGCCGGCGCTGTCCACCTTGCCGTTCAAGAACCTGAGCACGCACTCGATCTGCGGCTTGTTCAGCGTCACCGTTCCCGACGCGGTCACGGCCAGGCCCGCCGGGTTCGTGTAGTAGTACTGGAGTCCGACGCCGGAATTGCTCGCCACCGGCTTCAACACCGTGTTGTGATCGTCGGCCGTCAGCGACGGAATCGCGCCCAGCCCCTGCTGCGGCGAGGGCAGGGGAACGATCTGCCGGACGGCGCCTAACGTACGCAGCCCGCCGGCGGCGCTGGCGCCGGACCACTGATTCAGGTCGGACGTCTGCGCCCCGACCCACCGCCGGCCGCGGCGGCGGTACGTGACACGCCGCCCGTCGGCGCCGGTGCGCGACATCGAGGCGGGCGTCCACCGGCCGCGGTCGATGCGCGAGATGACCACCGTTTCCTCACCGCCCGACTGTGCGTTAGGCGCGCCCAGGCTCGCGGACTTCGCGGCCCCGCTGTCGTTGTCGAGGCCCGGATAGTCGCGTGCGACGTACGTGATCATCTTGTCGGCGTCCACGGCCTGGTCCATGACGAACCGGCCGTTCTTGATCAGGTCGGTGAGCTGGACCGGTCCGAGGATGGCCGTCACCGTCGAGCCGCTGCGTTCGAGCTTCAGGATCCGGCCCACCGCACGTCCGGTGGCGAACACGATCTTTCCTTCCTGGAAATCGCTCACGTTGGGCGCGTTGGCGTCGAAGGTCCACGACATCCCGTCGCCGCCCACGGCACGGATCGCCTGATCGCCGTGCTCCATGATGATCACGCCGGGTTGATACTCGACGTCGGGACTTCGCTTGGGCGCTACGCCGAACTGCACTTCGCTCTTCGTGAGCGTTTTTGGATCGATGGCGGTGAGCACCGTGGTGCCCGGGGATGCCTGTGGATGGTCGAGCCACTCGGGTGCTTGGGTGGCGCTCTGTTGTTGGGCCGGTCCCGGCGTAACCGGCGGGGACGCGGAAGTCTGCGATGGCGGCGGCGCCGGACTTTTCTTGCACGCGGATGGTGCGATGGCGGCAGCCAGGAGCGCGATCGCGACGGTGCGGCGGCACGAGGCAATGGTCAACCATGTTCTCCGGTTGGCCGAGCCGCTCGGCTAATCTTATGGCGGAGCCGTGCTCGGTGACGGGCCAATGGTATCAAGGCGCCGTTACCTCCAGCGACGAGCGGGCGTTACCGACGCGTTGTCAACGGTTGGAGTGCGACGGTGTACGTGGCTCGGCTGGCGGCCGAGCTGTGCCTAAATCGCGCCCCAGGCGACCACGAGCGCGAGCGCGTGATCCAGTGACCACGCGTCGAATCGCTCCGGGTCGTAGTGGCGCGGGAGCCAATTGACATACTCGGTGTGTTCCGGGTGTCCCGGGTCACGCAGCGCCGTGAGCATGTTCGCGTATCCGAGCGGCCCGCCCGCATCCTCCGGCGGCGCGGCTCGCGCACCGCCTAACAGACGGGGCGACCAATCGGGGCTTCGCTCCGACGGCATCGGGAGAACCTTCTCGACGCGAATGTCGTGATGCCAGTCGTCGCCGAAATCGTAGATGTACACGAATTCGGAACCCGCGCGCAGGTCGAGGTGGCGAAGCGCGGTCGACGCAGCATCCTCCGTTTCGTATTCGGCTTCTGGATCCTGCATCTCGAAGCGCCGCGCAGCGAGCTCGAAGGCAAAGAGGTGGTAGTCCAGGCGGCTGAACACGATTTGCAGGACGCGATGAAATTGGTGAAGCGTGAAGGCATCCGGAACGGTAACGAGCCGCCAAATGGGCGGATCGATGTCGCGCATCGTGATTCGGGTCAGGAGCTGCTTCGGGCCGCGTTTGCTCGATCGCGTTCGCGGTGCGGTGGGCGATGCACTCGTGTTGTCCTCTGTGCCAGGCGAGCCATCGAGTGATACGGCCGGCATTGCGATCGGTGCCGGAGCCGACGTCGCGTCCAAGCGGGCGGCTCGTTCTCGCGCGAAGCGATCCGCGCGACGTGCCGCGCATCGTGGCGCTGAGCCGACCCAGCTACCGGAAGATGATCCAGAATCTCTAGTGGGCGGCAGGGGACAACGTCTTCGACAGGCCGCGTCAGTCGAGAATCATCCCTACTTGGTAAACACCTTCCGCAGGATGCGCCCCGACGCAGAGTCGATGTCGCAGGTCCAGCACTCCCACGTGGCGCAGCGAAGCACGCCGTTGCCCAGCCACCCTGCACTCACGTACGCATCGGACGCCGAGGGACGTTCGGCCCGCCAGACCTCTTTGAGCTGCGAGTCGAGATAGTAGACATTCGACCTCGCCCGCGGATAGTGGTAGTACGATTCCAGCACGATCACGCCCGACGCGGGTCGAAGCAGTTGCACGACCATGGTGCCGGTCGCTGGACACGTGGCGACCTCGGCACCCGTCTCCGCGTCGACGGCGCGAACGCCGCCGCTGATCGTGATCTCGTAGTTGAGTGTCGCCATGCGGCTGATGCTCTCGGTTAGGAAGTGCTCGTGGGCGCAGTCAGTCGCGATTCACTCGTAAGCCAGAATGGCGCCGAGGAAGATGTCGCATGGCAGCCCGTTGAGCAAACGAAATGTCTTTTCAACGTCCTGCGCGATTGCCGGGTACTGCGCGTTGCCGACGAGCGTGTAGCCGGCGTTCACGTTAGGACTGCCGACGATGACGACGTCGTACATCTTCGCGCCCCTCTGTGACTCTCATTGTCCACGTCGTGCAGTCTCCTACGCCCCCGGTGGATCAAGCTGCACGGCCGCCCGGGCGTATTGAAGTTTCTCCGTGCCGGCCGTTGATGGCTCCTTTGCCGGACGGACTACAAGGAGCACGACTCCAATAGCGCCAATGAACACAATGTCAAAGGGGCCATCCTGCCTGTGCATCCCGTGGGACCAGGCCTCGACCGACATGATTGCCATCGTGAACGCATGGGCAAGGCTTGACCACGCCCCATAGGCGATGAGCGAGCGATGTTTTGCCGGCTCCTTCACAGCCAGTAACAGAAAGACCCCGAGCACGGCGTTTAGGCTCGTGAACATCGGCATGGAATCCTGATGCTTCTGAAGCCAAGTGAGGTGCCACAGGTTATCGAACGTGATATAGGCCCAGGTCAAATACAACAGGCCCACCAAGACCAAGACGACCTGCACGGTGCGCTCGCGCTTCATACAGTCCTCCGTTTTGGGACGTGTCTGCAGCCCGCTGACGACGGATGACAGGCTAATGGTCGCTCCGTGGTGTCGACAAGCCTTGTGGGACGGACGATGGCGTCACGCTGATCGACTGATCTCCTCGGGTGACAAACGGCACCGGTTGCCGCCGTCGGATCATCGTCGCATGATGTCGCATGGCAGCGGACAGAATGCGGATCACCCCGATCGTGGCGCTCGTGCTCTTGGTCGGCACGCTGATCACGGCGCAACTGGTGCTGACGCAGCTCCATTCCGGTCAGCCCGTCGACATCGGACAGACCGTCATCGCCGCGCTGCTTTTCTGGGGGCTATGGGCTCTCCTAACTCCAGTCGTCGTCTTGGCCGTGCGTCGTTGGCCACTCGACACAAAGCCCATGTATCGACCGATTCTCCTTCACGCCACCATCTCGATCGTGATCGCTGTTGTCCAGACGGCGCTCACGCTCGGCGTCATGTCTTTCTCGTTGTATCTGTCCGGCTTGGGGGGGTCGCACGTGGCACTGAAAGTCATCGCCAATCCGACAGCGTTGGCATGGGGTGCGTTTACTGGTGTGTTCTTCTATTGGCTGGTCGCAGCGGTGGATTCGACGCTGCGGTTCCGACGTCTCTACGCCGAACTGGAGTCGGAGCTCAACCGGTCGAAACTCGATGCCTTACGATCACAGCTCCGGCCTCACTTTCTCTTCAATACACTGAACGCCATCTCGGCGCTCGTACCGCAGGGCGACAAAGCTCACCGGATGTTGTTGCGGCTGTCCTCGCTCCTTAGGCGCAGTCTCGACGAAGACTCGCACGAGGTTCCGCTTCAGACCGAGTTGACCTTCCTCAACGATTATCTGGACATCCAGCGCGTGCGTTTCGGAGACCAATTGGTCATCGATGTCGACATAGAGCCAGGTGCGTTAGGCGCGCGAGTGCCTGTGTTCCTCTTGCAGCCGCTGCTGGAGAACGCGATCGAGTACGGGGAGTCCGACGATGGCCATACCACGATTCGACTGTCCGCTCACCGAGAGGCAGATCAATTGGTCATTCGAGTCGAAGACGCTGGACCTGGCGTCGCACGTGTGAGTCCGGTACGTGAAGGCGTCGGACTTGGAAACAGCCGAGCGCGGCTGCACCATCTCTACGGCTCACGAGCGACGGTCGAGCTGTCGGCGCAGCGTGACGGCTCGCGACTGCAAGGCACCAGCGTTGTGATTCGGTTGCCCTGGGCCGGGTCGCCATGAAGGTGCTGGTTGTGGACGATGAGCCTCTGGCGCGGCACGTGCTCCGGCGCGCGCTAGACCGCTTGCCGGACATGACGTGTGTTGGCGAGTGCGGCCGGCGCGACGACGCGGTTGCGATGATTCTCGAGCGCAAGCCGGACATCGTGTTACTGGATGTGCAGCTGGGGCGCACGACGGCATTCGAGATCATCGAAGACATCGGCGTCGACGAAATGCCGCTGGTGATCTTCGTGACAGCGTATGACCGGCACGCAGTCAAGGCGTTCGAGGTGCATGCGCTCGATTATGTCCTCAAGCCCGTTGATCCTGACCGTCTGCGGGAAGCGCTCGACCGGGCCGCATCTTTTCTGTCGTTGCAGCGCGGGGCTTCACTCGGTGATCGGCTGGAAGGGCTTTTGGCGCATTTGCCGACTGGCTTGGCGCCAAGTGTGGCGCCCGTGCCGGCACAACGCCTCACGGTGCGAGATGGAGAGGGACTCCGCTTGCTCGATTCCAGCCAAGTCGAGTGGATCGAGAGCGCAGGCAATTATGTACACGTGCATAGCGGCGGTCGCGCGTATGTGATCCGGACTACCATGGATCGCGTCGCGCGGCGTCTGGCCGCCGATACCTTCTTGCGTGTGCGGCGAACAGCCCTCATCAACACGCGTTGCGTGGTCAAGATCGAACGCTACGGAAAGGGCACCTATGTCGTGCATCTCCGCAGTGACGCGAAGGTGATCACGGGCCGGTTCTATCAGGCTGGTCTGCGCCGGCTGCTGGAATCTGGAGCCTGAATCGTCACGGCTTCGCGCATTATTTTGTTGCGACGCGCGGTCTATCGTACATTGTTTCGGTCGCGTGGCGTGCGCCCCGACAAAGCGAATCTGCACCTCTCACAAAATGAGTCGCGGGGCGGCTGCCCAACGCCCCTATCGTTAGGCGCAACGCGCGCACCCGCACGCGACCTTGCGAGATCGGCGCCGACGCACCAACATGGTATGTCCCTGCCGGCCTGCGAGCCGCCCCTCGGAAGAACGCCTCACGCGCGGAATGTCATCGCCCCTAGCAGTGCTTCGCGCAGTCCTCAACGACCGCTACGATGTCGAACGTGAGATCGGCCGCGGTGGCATGGCGACCGTCTACCTCGCCCGCGATCGCGCGGACGCGAGCACCGTCGCTATCAAGGTGCTGATCGCCGACGTCTCGCAAATGCTCGGTGCCCAACGATTCCGGCGCGAGATCGAGCTCACCACCCGCCTCAGCCACCCCAACATCCTGCCCGTCCGCGACTGGGGCCAGACGGGTGAATCCCTGTACTATGTGATGCCCTACGTGGCGGGGGAGTCGCTGCGCGATCGCCTCAGCCGTGAGCGGATGCTCCCGATGGACGACGCCATCCGGATCACCTGCGACATCGCGGCCGCGCTCGAGTCGGCGCACCGAAGCGGCATCGTCCACCGCGACATCAAGCCCGAGAACATTCTCCTCGACGGGAACGTCGCCCTCCTCGCCGACTTCGGGATCGCCCACGCCATGAGCGCGGCGGGCGAGCAACGCCTAACGCAGACCGGCATCTCGCTCGGTACGCCCACCTACATGAGCCCCGAGCAGGCGATGGCCGAGCGCTCGCTCGACGGCCGGAGCGACGTGTACAGCCTGGCGTGCGTGACGTACGAGATGCTGGGCGGCCAGCCGCCGTTCACCGGTCCCACCGCGCAGGCCATCATCGCGCGCCACGCGCTCGAGAGCGTGCCGTCGCTCACCATCATCCGCGGCACCGTGTCGCCGGAGATCGAGGCGATCCTCCGCAAAGCGCTCTCCAAGTCCGCCGTGGACCGATACGCGTCCGCCGCGGAGTTCGCCGAGGCGCTGCGTCACCCGGAGACACAGTCCGGTCTCGTGCAACCCACGGCACGAGGCGCGACGTCGCGTCGGCGCTCGCGCCGCCGGCTCACCGCGATCGGCGCCATCGTCGCGGCGGTGCTCGGCCCGGTCGGCATCTTCGTGTGGCGCACCCGCGGCAGCGCGTCACCGGCAGGCGGTCCCGGCGGTCCCGATCCGCACCGCGTGGCCGTGCTCTATTTCCAGGACCGGAGCAAGGACGGGAAGTTGGCGTATCTCGCCGACGGCCTAACGGACGCGCTGATCGACCGGCTCTCGGCCATCCCGCAGCTGATCGTCACCTCGAGCAACGGCTCCGCGCTCTTCCGCGGCAAGGATGTCCCACGGGACAGCATCGCGCGGGTGCTCAATGTCGGAACGCTTGTCGACGGCAGCGTGGACCGGCGGGGCGACCGGATGGCCGTGAAGGTGATGCTCGAGGATGCCGGCGGCGCCGATCTCCAACACGCCACGTTCGAGGTGCCCGCCGCGCAGCCCCTTGCGCTCACCGACACGCTCGCGGCACGGGTCGCACGCTTCCTGCGCGCGCGCCTCGGCGAGGAGGTCGCGCTGCGCACCGAACGAGCGGGCGCGAGCAATTCGCAGGCCTGGTCGCTGCTACAGCGCGCAAAGCTGCTTCAGGCGGACGGGGATCGCGCGCGTCTGGCGAACGACACCGCGGCGATGCTGCGCGACTTCAGGCGTGCAGATTCCACGCTGGCCGCCGCGGAGCCGCTCGATCCCAAGTGGGCTGCGATCTCTGTGCTGCGCGGAACGATCGACTACTGGACCTCGCGCTTCTTCAGCGGCGACCAACTCCGCGTGAAGCAGTGGGTGGACAGCGGCCTGGTGCATGCCAAGCGGGCGCTCGCGGACGCGCCGCGGAGCGCCGACGCCTACCGCCTGCGCGGCGAGCTGCGTTACTGGCTCTGGCTCATGGCGGTCGAACCGGATCCGACGAAGGCGAAAGCCCTGCTCGACGCGGCCCGCTCCGACCTCGAAACCGCCACGCAGATCGCGCCTAACCAACCGGAAGCATGGTCCATCCTCAGTCATCTGTACTACCAGTACAACGACGTGGTGAGCGCCAAGCTGGCCGCGCGACGGGCCTATGACGAAGACGCGTACCTGAGCGACGCGAACCTGATTGTCTGGCGGCTGTTCACCACGTCGTTCGATCTGGAGCAATTCCCCGACGCCATTCACTGGTGCGACGTGGGGGCGGGACGCTTTCGCGCGGACCCGCGATTCGTGGAGTGCAAGCTCTGGCTGATGCCGACCGGCGCCGTGAAGGTGAACCCATCGGAGCCGTGGGCGATGGTCGATTCCATGGTGAAGCTGTCCTCGCCGCCGGACCGTCCGTACGAGAAGCTGTTCGGCATCCCGCTCGCCGCGGGTGGGTTGTTCGGAGCTGGCCTGCGCGACAGCGCGGCGCGCGTGCTCGACCGGCTTGACGATCGAGCCGACATCGATCCCACGAAGGATGTCTCGCAGTACGCGGCGCTGGACTGGGCGCTCATTGGGAAACAAGGACAAGGCGATCACGGCGCTGGCGTTGTACCTCAGCGCAAATCCGGCGCGCGCCGTGGGCTTCGATGACGAGCACAGTTGGGAATGGCGCAGCATCCACGACGACCCGCGCTTTCAGGCGCTCGTCGTCCAGCGGGCGAGGTAGGCCGCCCCGTCTTCGTATGCATTCGAGGTGAGTCGCTCGGGCATCGAGAGCGTTGGGCGTCATAGAGCGTGTGCCCAACCCAATTCGTTAGGCATCAGCACTGCGCCGTGCGCTCCGACGCAATCTTCGAGTGCAGGTGACCGACGCGGCGCTCTTGCGGGTGCAGGGCGCGGCGCTGCACACGACGTTAGGCGAGATCGCGCTGGCCGAGCGCCATGCCGATCGGGCGCTGGCCGAGTTTCGCCGGGGCGACACGGCCTACGACAATCGTCCGGCCACGGAGTGCGCGCCGTGCTTGCCGCTCGAGCTCGCGCGTGCGTTCGATGCCGCTGGGCAGTCGGACTCGGCGATCGCGCAGTACGAGGCGTTCATCGCGACGCCGTACTACAACCGGCTGGTGGAGACCGATCCGTTGGCGTTGGCGCTGGCGCCCGAGCGGTTAGGCGAGCTCTACGAGGCGCGCGGCGATGTGGCGCGGGCGGCGGCGCACGATCAGCGGTTCATTGCCTTCTGGGCGAACGCCGATCCCGATCTGCAGCCGCGGGTGGCGCAGGCGCGGCAGCGGCTGTCGGCGTTAGGCGCGCACGAGGGGAAGCCGTAAGGATCGGGGACCGTTGAGAAAGGTCGGACCCGTACACGAAGACTTCTCTGCCGCCGAAACTGAACCACTACTGGTCGACGCGCATTAGCCTTCACGGGCTTACGGTAGTATCTTTCGTACGTGTTGGTCTCTCAAGAGCGAGAGACTGCGGCGCGAACGTCACGCGGAGTGGTCCATGCCTCCCTCGGTGCTCGAAGTTCAGGACCGCTTGCTCAAGGAGATGAGTCCGGAACGCAAGCTGCTCGTCAGCGATGCACTGCGCCGCAGCGCGTGGCAGCTCAAGGCCGCATGGGTTGCGCGCCAGCATCCGGAGCTCGACGCGGAGGCCATTGACGCGCGCGTGCGGCGCACGTTCCTCGATGCCGGCGCCTGACCTCTACACACACTTCCTACAGCGCCTGAACGCGACTGGCATCCGCTACATGGTCACCGGCGGTGGGCAGCGCCTATGGCTGCCGAAACGGTATGGGTGGCACCGATCGAGTACGTGATCTTGATGAAGCTCGTCTACTTTCGTGACGGTGGTTCGGAGCGACACCTGCGGGACATTTCCGCGATGCTTCGGATCAGTGGTGAAGCGATCGATCAAGCAGCGTTGGAGTCGTGGCTAGAGCGTCTGTCGCTGCGCAGCGAATGGACTTGGGCAAGAACCTACTAACGACCACGCGTTTAACATCCAGCAGCGGGTCTGACACTCGGCTGGGCAAGTCGCCTCAAGGCTGCCGCGGGGAGAGCCGCCGCCGAACCATCGACACTCAGCGTTGCGCGCGGTCGACCGCCGCTTTCACCTGCGCCACCCAGTTGGGCACGACGCGCAGGTACGACGCGCTGCGCTGGGCCGGCTCCTGCATATAGATGATTCCGCCATCGTGCGACACGCGATTGGACCAACCCGCCGTGTCCGAAAACCGCGGGTCGCGCGCCCAGAGCACCGGCGATCCCTCGGGCGCACCGGTGACGGAGTCGATCGCGACGCTGTACCACGAGACGCCTTGCCGATAGAGCAGCTGCGTGTCGGACAGCCAGATGGGCTCGACACCGCCGTCGGCCACCTGCCACTGTCTGGCTGCCTTGGGAAACTGCGACACGATGATACGCCCCGTCTGGCCCGTCTGTACGACCAGGTGCCGACCGTTAGGCGAAAGGGTCGCGAACGGAACGTCGCGCGCGACCGCCTCGAAGCGCAGCGGATGGGCCGATGGGTCGAAGGAGAACACGGTCGAGGAGACGACATCCTGGGCGAGCGCCGTGTGCTCCGATTGAAAATCGAGCGGTTGGGGCACTGATGCGGGAGCCGTCGCCGCCATCAGCGTGTCCGGCGGGAGCCCCGAGCTCGGCGAACCCATGACAATGGCGGCGCGGGTGGAGTCGCGCGCCCACACCAGAATACGCGTCCCATCACGGCTCCACAGCGGCTGTCGGATGTACTCGGCGCGGAACCACGAGAGCTGTTGCCCGGTGCGCAGGTCCCGAACGTGTAGCTCGTCGCCCTCGTTCGTTAGCACGACAAAGGCGAGCCAACGGCCGTCCGGGCTCAAGTCGAATCGTTGATAGGCCGCGGCCGGCATGTCGAACGGACGCGCGGTATCGCGCGGCGCCAAGCGGGCCATGCGGCCGATGCCGGCATCGGCGCCCGGCGCGTAGACCAGCGTTCCGTTAGCCGTGAGGTCGTATTGCGCGTCGCCCACCGCATCGCTCCGGACCCCCGTGAGCACCGTGACCGAGCGGCCGGCGAGATGGCGATCGGGGTCGTAGCTGGCGGCGCGCACGTCGCCCTCGACCGAGAGGTAGAGCAGATAGCGCTTGCCCAAGAGCCGGTAGTCGGACCCGGGAAGCGTGGCGCCGGGCGAGCCGTCGGCGCGCGGCGCGCGCAGCGCCCACCCGGTCCCGGCGTCGGGATCCACGACGCTTCCGTTAGGCACGAGGGAGCAGATCAGCCGCCGCATGGCCGATGCCCACACGCCGTGCGCGCACCGGGCGCCACGCTTGGAGCGGAGCAGCCCCTGGTCCGGGTCGAGCCAGTTGTAGCGATATCCGTCCTCGTCCATCGCCAGCAACTGCGTGGCCGAGAGCCACGTGAGGTCCATGACCGTCGTGCCCTCGAACACCGGCCGGGCCTGGCCGCCGGCGACCGGCACGACCATCACCCGACCGGCCTTGATGAAGGCGACGCGGTTGCCGTCGGGCGAGACGCGCGGTCCGAAGGCGCCCATCGTGCCCGCGATCGGCCGGGCGGCCGCGTTCTTCAGGCTCCGATACCAGAGCGTGGTCGAGTCGCCCTCGAGGGCGGCGTACACCACGAACTCTCCGTTAGGCGCAACGGAGAGGGACCGCATGGCCGTCCCGTAGCTGGTCATGGAGGACGTGCCTTCCGCCGACATGGTCGCGCTGTCGGGCAGCGCGGCGTCGTACACCGTTGGTCCGGGCGTGGCGCGGGTGGCCACCGCCCAGGCGCCCAGGGCCGCCAGCGCCACAACGACGCCGAAGAGTCCCGCGGCGATCCGCCGCCACGGCGCGGGGCTTGGCCCGCCTAACGGAGCATCGGCGCGCGCGGCGGCGCTCGCGGCGCGGCCGGCGGTCCCGGGCTCATCCGAGAGCGCCGCCGCGAATTCGCCGGCGGTCCCGAACCGGTCGGCCGGCAGCTTCTCGAGCGCGGTCAGCACCGCGCTGTTGACCGAACGCGGCACCGTGCGCCGCACGCTGCTCGGCGCCGCCGGCTCGGCCGTCATCACCTTGGCGACGATCGACTGCGCGGTCGGGCCGGTGAACGGGGGCTCGCCCACCAGCATCTCGTAGGTCGTCGCGCCTAACGCGTAGATGTCGCTGCGCGCGGTGATGTCGCGCTCGCCCATGGCCTGCTCGGGGCTCATGTAGTGCGGCGTGCCCAACGACATGCCGGTCTCGGTCATCCGCGCGCCGCCGGCCTCGCTCACCGCGAGCGCGATCCCGAAGTCAGCGACGAGCGCGCTGCCGTCGTGCAGCAGGATGTTCTCCGGCTTGATGTCGCGATGGATGATGCCGTGTCGGTGCGCGTAGTCGAGCGCGGCTGCCACCTCGCGCGCGATGCGCACGGCGTCGGGCACCGGCAGCTGCTTTTCGCGGGCGAGCCGGTCGCGCAGCGATTCCCCGTCGACGAACGGCATCACGTAGAACGCCGTGCCGCCCACCTGGCCCGAGTCGATGAGGCCCAAAATGTGGGGATGCTGCAGCGTCGCGATGGTTCTGATTTCGCGCAGAAAGCGCTCGGCGCCGATCACGGCGGCGAGCTCGGGGCGCAGCACTTTTATGGCGACCTTGCGTTCGTGGCGGAGGTCGTGCGCCAGATACACGGTCGCCATCCCACCGGCGCCGATCTCGCGGTCGATGCGGTACTGGCCGGCGAGCGACTCGCTCAGCGTGTCGGTTGTGCTCATGCGGGGTGAATCGGAGACGGCGGGCGTGCCAAGGGCGGGCCGGCGGCAGGACCAGTCAAAGGTCGCGTGAAGAGGCGAGTTCCGCCAGACGGCGGGTTCGCACGAGCCGCCTCGCCGAAGGTCAGCACGTTTGCGCGCGTGCCTTCCGGGCGGTGAACTCATCCTGGCGGTCACGTGAGCATCGGCGGCTCACCTTCTCGTCGCAGGACGCTCATGCTCAGTTGCGTTAGCTGCGCACATCGTCACCGATGTCGTGGACATCATCCACGGCAATCGGATATTGTTCTGGCGCGCGTCCCGATCTCCACGAACGCCACTCGAACGGAGCGCAGAAACTCGTGTCCTAACCGGCGCTCCGGCGTTCATACCAGCGGAAGGCTTCTGCAATATCGGCGCGGACCGCTCGCCGAACGAAAAAGTGCGGCGTCACTCGCCGCGCTGGGCAATCTCGTCCAGCGTCTCGTCTCCCGGCTCGCCAAGGTCGCCGTCCGCTTGGAGCTCGGCTCGGCGTCGCCTGAGCTCCGCGACCTGCTCAGTAGTCGGCGCGACATCTCCTGGATCCAAGCTGTCCCATAGCTGCTCGGCGAGCTCGATACGCTCTTCCGGAGTCAAATGGCTGAAGTCGAGAATGGGAGCGGCCATGTACGGAACTTGACCACGTTGCGTAGACAGAGCAAGGTGGCCGCGGACGCGGACGACTCTACGGCGCGCGCCGATGAGGGCATGGCGAAGGAGATCACCGTCGTGCGCGGCCAGGCGGTCCTTTGCGCTAACCTATCAGTTGGGTTATCATGTAAAGTGCCGACAGTGCTCCGCGAGGCGCGGACATTACGGCCGCATGCCATCTCGTGGAGCGGCACACCGCTCATCTCCTGCAGTGCTGGAGGAAGTACCATGACTAACGAACGGCGGACATCGAAGGCCGCGATCCTGGCTCAGATTCCGGCCGCGCGTGCGCGTGAGGCTCGTGCGCGCCGCACCGGGCGTCGAGCCATCTCGGCGCGCTACGACCGCCCAACGGGGCGTGTCATGATCGAGCTCACCATGGGATACGTCTTCGGCTTCCCGACCGATGCGATCCCGGCGCTGGCCAAGGCGCGACCCGAGCAGCTCGCGGCCGTGGAAGTGAGTCCCGGTGGCAGCGGCCTCCATTGGGAAGCGTTAGACATTGATCTGAGCGTGCCGGGTCTTTTGCTGTCCTCGCTCGGCCGCGCGCAGCAACGAAGCGAACTTGCCCGTCTTGCGGGGCGGACGACGAGTCGTCTCAAGGCCGCCGCGGCGCGGGCGAATGGTGCGAAGGGAGGACGGCCGAGGAAGTCGGCGCGGCGCGGCTGAGGCAAGACTGCGCCGAGCGACGACCCGCCCTGGGCATACTACTTCAGGTCGATCTGAAGGCGAATCGGTCAGGCCGAATCCAGAAAAAAACCAACCGTCACCGTTGAGCCGGCGGCGCGGAAAGTTCGCCGAGGGCGGCGATGCGCACGTGGTCCTGCGTGCACCACCATGCACCGTCTTCGTACCAGAGGGGATGCTTCGAATGCAGCGGACATGCCGGCCATGTCGAATTCACCGTGTGATGAACGGTTTGCTGCACGTGTTCGACCAGGACGTCATCGATATCGGGCCCATCGAGAATCGCGACGACGCTGGTTTCGAAGCGCACGATCTTGCGATGGCGCGCGCCGAGTGTCCGCTCGACATCACGGTCGAGTAGTTGCGCGGTGCGTATCAAGTCCTTCCGCATGTCAATTCAAAGGTAAGGAGCTTCCCTCAATTGCGTCGTGTCAGCCGGCCGTCAGATGGCCCATATGCTAACGCTGCGCGCGCGCACGTCGCAGAGTCCGTGACAACTGATACAGAGTCCGCTGGTAGCTGTGGCAGATTCCAGCGCATCCGATCGTTGGCGCTGACTGAATCAGTGTCCGACACGAGACGTTGGTAGACTCGCGTGGATGCGTTCCATGCCTAGTCGAGGGCAATACAGCCGGACTGCAGTTGTCCCACAACGGCGCCTGCGGATGTACCGGAGGATTCCACCACAGCCGTGACCGCGATCAGAAAGAACACGCCGCTCCGACCCAGCACGCGAACTGTCACGATTGCCCCCGGGGGAGCATGTCTGGGATGATGCGATCGGATGACGCGACAGTTCATCCTCGTCCATGTCTTAACGCCCCGCAGTTTCGGTCAAACAAGTCACATCGTTACTTGGCGAAGGTTGCGAGGACAGTGGTAAACGAGCTGTCAAAGACCATATCGATTGTGAATCCCCAGCGGTGGCGTGCGGGTCGCCGACGACGTACCGCGTAGGTCCGAATCGAACGAGAATGACCCGGCGAGGAGTTATCGTATCCGGAACGTCGAGATTCCGGCCGTATGTACGCCAGAACTGCTCGCATGCATGTCGCGGAGTCGCTCACGAGCGAGACTGAATCCTTCGGGAGTTGCGGCAGATGAAAAAGTGTGCGGCCGACAGCCGTGATTGAATCAGTATCAGATGCCAGCGCCTGGTATTCGCTTAGCTCGCCGATCCATGTCGAGTCGTAAGGTTCACAGCCGGACTGTTGCTCGCCGATTCCTGTACTGGCACCGGTAGCGCCCGGAACGGTCAGTGCCACTGCGAATAGGAACGACACTTTGCCGGCTGGACCTAGCGAGCACGTTCTCACACGTGTCTCCTCGAGCTGGTCAGCGCTCTCGTTGGGATCATATCACTGAAGACTTCCGGCAGTTTGTCGATATGTGCCGGCGATGTCTGCATCCAGTAAATGAGCGATTTTGTCCTCCGCGCGCCACGTGACGAGATCCGACCGGCGTCGTTGATGCACGATGTCAACTCGGTGCCCGGGGCCGCAACGTGCCGAAGGCTCGCGGCAAGTTGCCATCGAGCAAGATGCGCGCGAACGACTATGCCGCTGGCGTGATCAGCGCCTGCTTGGCGAGCTCCAAGACAGCGACCGCATGCTCGCGGGTGACAGCTGGAAATTCGTCCAGGAACTGGTCGAGCGGATGGCCAGCTTCCAGGTAGTCGATCAATGACTGCACCGGGACGCGAGTGCCTGCGAATACCGGCGTGCCTCCCAAGCGCTCGGGCGAGGCCGTGATCAAAGGGTCTGGTAGGGGCGACATTCTGAGCTCAGAGCTTGGGGTGGCGGCAGGACCAACTAGAGGTCGCGTGAGTAGGCGGGTTCCGCAAGACGGCGGGTTCGCAAGGGCCGCTTGGCGAAGATCAGCGAGCTTGGGCGCGTTGGAAGGCGCCAGGCGCCATATCCAGCGAGCGTTAGTACGACCCGAGATCCGATTCCTTTACATCAAGGCGAGACGCAATCGCAGCCAAGGTCTGTGCTTGTGGCGCGCCGATCTCATTCCGCTCGATTCTCGCGATCGTCTTGGCGGAGATTCCAGGGAAGTCATCGCGCCGAAGGTTCTTTTGAAGACGTAGTCGGCGAATCGACGCTCCAAGCGATTTGTCTTCCTTTAGCAGCTCTTTCTTGCGCCGACGCCGGAAGTCAGAATCGAATTCGTACAGGATCGCATCTGAAGCAGCCTCGAACTCTCCGAGTTTTACTGTTTGCCCGAAGTCGGAGACTTGGAATTTTTGCGGGTCTGCTTTGGGACTCGAGCTACTCTGGCCAACAAACCATGCGAGCGGCACAACCAACGGATCGATCGTTCCTTTGTACAGAACAACGGCTTCATCCTTCATGTCGACCGTTCCGCCAATGAACAAGTCGGCTCGATTTGGAGCAACCAAGACCTCAGCAAGTTCCTTCGCGTCTAGATAGCTAATCGCTTCCTTTGCTGCGAGTACATGGCGAAAGTAGACGTTCAGGACATGCCGCGTTGCCTCCGCCACCTCGCTAAAGACGAGCAGCCGATGTTCGCTCTGAAAGACGGAGATGTGATTCGCAAGCGAACTAAACGCGCTTGAATCAAACGATAGCCAAATCGATCTCGGACTCGCATGCTGGAACGACGAGAGCAAGTCATCGTCATTGTCCAGCAAGCAGGTATGTCTGCACACCGCTTTCCACAAGCGCTGTGACTTCTTCTGGCGCCGCTTCCTCTGCGTATCAACGAAGTACACGCAATGACTCCCGAATCTCATCTCGCGCTTCGATCGCTCGCTTCGGGAGGCGCTTCTCTTGGTAACGCCAGAGCTAGTCTTCATCATCGGAGTCGCGCTCCAGTGATTGCACAGGATTCAGAGGATACAGTTCGCCCCAGACGGAGATGAACTCGTCGAAGCGACCGAGCACGTGTCTTAGCAATTGCCGTGGAACCTCCCTGGGAGCCGGTGTGCGATCGAGAAACTGGCCCGTTCTGAGGTTGATTCGCCAGGACTTCGTGCCGCGCAATAGCGTTACGTGAGGCGGTTCTACCGTCTCTCTGTCGCGAATCTTGAGCCGCCAGGATTTCCGCCACGGCTCCGGAAGTTCGAATGCAGTTGCCAGGCCGGTGTCTCATGGATCACCCCGCCAGAAAAGATAATGTCCTCTTCTGATTTACGCCAGAAGAGGACATTTTGTTCCGTTGTCTAATCGCCGATCCCCGAATGGCAGGTATCGAAGAAGGTCTGGGGTTCAGGCGTCAGTTTCCCATTTGCTTCTTGAGCGCCGTGCGAAACGCCTCCTCGCGTTCGGCGACGTACGCCTTGTAGCCCGCGGGGTCCACGAACGCCGTCGCGTCGCCGGCTTTGAACTTCTCGTACTTCTTCTCCATGTCGAAGTACGCGCCATGCGCGCCGAGGAAGATGTCGCATGGCAGCGCCTTCAGCACACGAAATGTCTTCTCGAAATCCTGTGCGATCGCCGGGTACTGCGCGTTGCCGACGAGCTTGTACCCGGGGTTGACGTTCGGACTGCCGACGATGACGACGTCGTATGTCTTCGCGCCCTCTCTGACTGTCATCGTCCACGTCGTGCAGCCCTTGGTGTGACCGGGCGTCAGATGCGCCACGAGCGTGGCGTCGCCGAGCGTGACGTGGTCGCTGTCGTGCAAGACGCGATCGACGGTGGTCGGGGGGTAGAGCGATGACGCGTCGGTGCCATACTGAAAGTCGAGTTTCCCGCCGGACTCGACGACCGGCACGTCGGCGTCCATCACCATGTACTTGGCGCCGGTGAGCGCCTTGATCCTGGCGCTTCCAGCGTCGTGGTCAAAGTGTGCGTGGCTGATCAGGAGGATCTTGACGTCGCTGAACTTGAAGCCGAGGTGCTCGATGCTCGCTTTGATTTGTGGGACGTTCTGCTCGAGGTCGCTGTTGATCAGGATCAGTCCGTTAGGCGTCGTGACGAGGTAGCTGGCGAGGGCTTTCGTGCCGACGTAGTAGAGATTCCCGGCGATATGGAACGGTGGAAAAGGTTCGGCCCACGTCGAATCGACCTGGGCGGCGACAGGCAAAGCCGAAGCAACTCCGAGTCCGATTGCAAGCACGACTGTACTGAGAGTACGCATCTTCCCGAATCGGCTTTCATCAACATCCCGCGGCGTGCCGCGCTCAATGACGTGCTTGCGCCAACGTCTTGCTCATGTGAACGGACACCATGGCCGACACCCTTACCGAGAGGCTGCCGCGCGCAAACGCTCGGCGTCCCGACGCGGCGGCTGACCAAATAGCCGGACGTACTCCCGATTGAACTGCGACGCGCTCGCGTAACCCACCTCATAGGCAACGGCTTCCGCACTCGTAGCTTCGGAAAGAAGGAGACGACGAGCCTCCTGCAGGCGCAGATGCTTCTGGTATTGAACCGGACTCATTGCGCAAACCGACTTGAAGTAGTGATGGAGTGCCGACGGGCTCATGTTGACTCGCTTCGCGAGTGCGTCGATCCGGAGCGGTTCCGAGAAGTGTTCCTTGATCCACGCAATCGCCCCAGACACCCGGCGCAGTCGCCCATCACCGATCGCCATCTGAGCCAAGCGTCCAAACTGTTCGCTCTGGAGAAGTCTGTAGTGGAGCTCTCGCAGAATGAGCGGTGCCAGCACCGGGAGATCTTGCGGCGCATCGAGCAGCCGCACCAGGCGAAGGAACCCGTCGAGCAGCGGAGCCCGTAGCGCGCTCACGTAGAGGCCTCGTCCGTCGTGATCGTCTCGCGGTGCCTGCCGTCCCGTTTCCACGATCAGTGCCGCGAGGTCCCGCGGGTCCACACTGAGAGTCATACATAGGTACGGCCTACCCGGGCTCGCTTCGAAGACACGCCCGACGGCAGGTAGATCCACCGAGACCGCGAGGTACTGTGACTGGTCGTAGAAGTACGTCTCGTTGCCCACCGTCACTTCCTTTCGCCCTTGCACCACAACGTACACCGCCGGCTCCATGAGGACGTTCGCCGATTCGGTTGGTTGTGAATACCGATACAGCTTCAACTCCCTGATCGCGGTCTCGTTCCGCCCTTCGGAATTCGTCCGGCGCTCGAGCACCTTCGCAAGCTCGCGCCGTAGAGCTTCGGCAACTACCTCAGTCTCCTCGCGTTCGGCCGATGCGGATCGACTGCGATGGAATTGAGTAGCTGCGCGTTTCCGATGAGTAGACACGTTATTCGCCATGTCTGTACGGTAGCGCCCCGCGGAACGTTCCTCCAGAGACGTGGAGCAATAGGCAAGAGTTCTCCTTGATCAGGCAGGGACGCACCGCCTGGACAGCGCTACCATCCGTTCGTCGCACTAAAGCAGAAATGAGCAAATGAACGTCTGGTCGGAAATGCACAAACCATTCTGCAAACGGAGACACATCGCGATGAAACACGTCTCGATCGGAGGACTCGAGGTCTCGCGCATAGGGCTGGGCGCGATGACGATGGCCGGGTACTACAACATCGGTGCAGGCAGTGACGCGGAGTCCATCCGCACCATCCATCGGGCACTGGACCTGGGCGTCACTCACCTAGACACCGCCGAGATCTATGGTCCGTATACCAACGAGGAACTCGTCGGCCGAGCGATCAGGGATCGCCGCAACCAGGTTGTGTTGGCGACAAAGTTCGGCCTCGTCTCGCACTCCAGCGGCGGCCCGGGCGTGCTCGACAGCAGCCCAGCGAACGTCCGTGTGGCGGTCGAAGGGTCGCTGAGACGGCTCGGCACCGACCACATCGACCTGTACTATCAGCACAGGGTCGATCCCAAAACACCCATCGAGGAAACCGTCGGCGTTCTGGCCGAACTTGTCGGCGAGGGGAAGGTCCGCTACATCGGTCTGTCCGAGGCCGGTCCCAGCACAATCCGCCGCGCCCACGCTGTGCACCCGGTGTCCGCGCTGCAGACCGAGTACTCCCTGTGGACGCGTAACCCGGAGGCGGAACTGCTGCCGCTGCTGCGCCAACTGGGCATCGGCTTCGTTCCTTACTCGCCGCTCGGCCACGGCTTTCTTACAGGTGAGATACGCTCGCCCGAACAGCTCTCCGACGACGACTGGCGCAAGACCAACCCACGCTTCTCCGGCGAGAACTTCAAGCGCAATCTGCGCATCGTGGACGAAGTAAAGGCGGTGGCCGCGGAGGCGGGCGTGACGCCGGCGCAAGTGGCTCTGGCCTGGCTCCTAACGCAGGGCGACAACATCGCCCCAATTCCTGGTACCAAGCACGTGTCCCGCGTCGAGGAGAACATCGCGGCCGACCGCGTCGAGCTGAGCGCCCGTCAGATCGACCGACTGAACAACCTCACTCCGGCTGCTGGCGAGCGACACGAGGAGGGAAACATGGCCCGAATCGAGCGATAACGCTGGAGCGACGCTGCATAGTCGCAGGGCTGTTGCGCTATGTCGCCGGCGCGGAGCGGTCCATTGCTTTGTTGGAAGCAGCCTGCTGTGATTTTCGATGGCATCATTCAAGGCGACACGCACGCCTTCGAGCGACTCTCCACCGAGCCGGCGATCACGCAGGCTAGTGGCTGTCGAACCTGGCTTCGCTTGTAGGCGGGTTGCGGCCTAACGCCATCGCATACGCGCTCGCTGATTCAGGGCTCTCCTCGAAGCTGCTGTACGGCGGTCCGAATGTGGTCGTCCACGGTTGGCAAGCCGACGAGCGTCGCCTTATCCTTGGCGTCGACGAATGCGGCCCATTTCTCTTCCCGCAGCTGGTTAAGCGCGTCTCTACCGAGACAAAGGTGACCGCCGATGACGAGATAGCAGATCCCGACTTTTTTGTGTCTTGCGCGAATGTCTTGTAGGTTGTGATACGTGGGGCGCCTCACTGACTGCTTGAGTTCCAACACTACTTCGCGTCCTGTTGGACCCCTGAGGTAGATGTCCGGGCGGCGTGGAATCGTCTCGCCCCTTCGATGGCCGCATCTGTTGAACTCCACTTCAATGGCACCCGTGGCGCTCAGAATGCGCGGGAGCACAAGCGCCGGGACGAGGTGCTCGAAAAAGAACCCCGTGGCTGATCCAGCGCTCGGTTCATCTTCGGCCGGTCCGTGAATTCTGCACGTCTTTCGCAGATCCGTTCGGCTGCTTTTGCAAATCCTTCGTAGATACTCCCACGACGCCCAATAAGCGCAGGCCAATACGTCGTGGACTTCGCCATCGGGGATATTGATCGCGGCCTTTTGCAAGTCGCTGAATGCCGACGAGAACCGTTCGGCTGCTGAGGTCCATGCTTCGAGATAGCACGCCGCGATGTCGCTGGCGCTCATGGCTGTTGCCTGGAATGATTGGTGAGGTGTGCACTTGCCTTACGTGACTGACGACTTTCCTATTCCAGGTCGTCACGGCTCACGGGACGGAAGCGGGCCGAGCTCGGACAGTTGCCTAACTCGAGTATGAAGAGCGGGCCGCTAAACGCCTGGAGAACTTCCTTCGTCACGGCATGAACCAACACGCGTGAGGGTCCAACTCGGTCGACGTACACGATGTCGCCAGCTGAGAGAGCGTCGGCGAGCTCAACATCGTCGCCGATCTCTGGAGGTCCATGTCTCGTACTCGACGCGGCGTCAGTCATTGGGTCACTCTCGTTGGCGCCGACAGCAATGTCGTGCCGATGGAACGGCAGCGTGCCACGGCCTCTTGCAATGGTGAACCTATCACTGTCATCTGACAGCGAGTCGACGATGCCAGGTCGGAATTCGCATCACGCGCTTCGCCTATGCGGCATCAAGGCTCACGCGGTCAGGTCAGAAGTGACATGCGGCCGGCAGCCAATGTCGCGGTAGCTTTTGTGCGAGGTAAGCGACGACTGCCTTCCCGTGAATGACGGTCAGGCGCACCGCAGTAACGGTGGCTCTCGTCCGGAGCGGCCCATGGGTGGCGACATAGTCGAGGATGAAGCGCGCGTCGGTAACCATCGGTGCCTGGGCCACGTCGTCGACCGACAGCGTGTCGTCGAGCATGAGCGCGCTGTTGGGCGCGCTCCAATCCGCGTCGAGGAGCTCGCGCATTTGGTTAGGCGAGAGGCCGCCAAGGTCTGCCTGGGGGCGGTCGTTATAGGCGCGCGTAAGGCGATCGGCGACGCGCTGCGCGTGCGCCATGGACACGTACGGTCGGTGGGTCTTGAGTTCGTCCAACAGCGAGTCGAGGAAGGGCGGGCGATCGTCACGCATATTATGCAGCTTGCGCGCGTGCTCCAGCGGTGCGCAAGAGCGGAAAGGGGCCGCCGACATGTTGCAGGCGGGGTGGGTTGGCCCGGCGCGCGTATTAGGCCGTATGGGTGTTGGGCACACCTCTCACGTGTGAGTCTCTGAGGGTCGAGAGACTGTGGCGCGAGCGACAGGCGGAGCGGCCTTACCAACGCCTTGGTGGTGAACACCGTGATCGATCGAATGTAAGCCGCACGAGTGGGTACTATCCGTCACCCTCCCGCTTGGGGGTTTCGAGGTAACGTTCCAGCAATTGGCGTGGTGTGACGATCGCGAGACCGGCCCAGCCGTTTAGGCGGAGCAAGTGCTTATCACCTGACACAATCGTTGGTACACGTGCGGCAATCGCACATGCCAGGAACTTGTCGTCTTCCGGATCGGCCGAGACACCATAGGAAAGAGCGGGCGCATCGACAACGGTTGCCGTTTGCGTCACGAGCGCCAGTATTGCATCGAGGCCGGTGATCGCCGGGTAGCGGGTCGAGAGAACTGCGGCGGCCTCGTAGTCCTCCGCGAGAATGTCAGGCGAGAGCACAAGTTGCATCCGGCTTTCCTGCCAAGCGGTGAGCAGGCGTCCAGGCACGCCACCGAAGAAGATTCCCGACAGGAGCACGTTCGTGTCGAAGATGACGGGGAGAGGCGCGGGCCACGAAGATGGTGCAATCACCGGCGGTCGAGGCTGTCTTACTTGCGACCACGCGCGCGGCGGCTGCTCGCGACGGCTCGTGCGACGTCCCCGCGCCGCATACCGCTTTGTTTAGCCGCAAGGCGAGCCTGCTCGACGAGCATGGCGAACTCTCGCTTGTCCGGCTGCTGTAGGACCTTGAGGATCACTACGTCTCGGTCGCCGAGCACGACGAATTGGGCGCCGGGTTTGAAATCCGGCCGAGACGGGTAATGACCGCCACGGGCACGATGTCATTGGTTCCGCGTCGAGGGAGCACGCATGCGCGGTGATGCTACGTGAGATCGATCAGAACGCGAATCGAGCGCGGGAGTGCCTGGCCGTTGAAATCGCGGCCGCGAGCGATGAAACCGCGACGCTCCAAGGTCTTGATCATCTCGTGCACCGAGGGAGCCGATACCCGGAAGTAGGCCTGAATGTCGCTTTCCGCGGGCGCGATTCCGAACCGCACGAGGTAGCGCACGATGAACTCGAGATATTGGCGCTGCCGTACCGACGGATCGCCGGCCCCCCGTGGGCGGCGCGCCGCCTCGTGAAACCTAACCGTGAAACCCGCGGGCTCGGGGCTAACCGTTAGGCGCGTTCCATCGATGAAGTGAATGGCGATGCCGCCGGATGGGATAGCGTCGACGTGGCTGATCCGTCGGTCGGCAAGCGTGTCAGAGAGCGATCGAGTGTCGTGTGCCACGCGGCGTACGGGAAGGGTGACGTTGCCTGTGTATCGCACCACCACGCGATGCTGAAAGGGCCTGCGTGTGATGCATGATACGCCCGGTGTCAGGCGGCATGCTTGCCGCGGCGAACTTTCACTGTCACGTCGACGCCTCGAGCATCAGATCGGCGCGGATACGAAGATGCTCCGCTTCGACATGATCGAAGCCGACGGCCTCGAATGCGTTGTCATATCGCCGACCTCTCGGCATGACTACCTCTCGACATTCGACATCACGCGCCCGGCGTCGAGCGGTTAGGCGCTAACGCGCGTCACGTGCCCGGCGGGTGTGCGGGCAATTGCTGCGAGGATGACAGGCGCGAGCCGGCGTAGGTCCTCCACGCGATTCGATCGGGCGTGTACGACGACCACGGCCAGCCCGGTGGCAGCGACGTTCTGCTGGAACGCGAGATTCCGATCAACGGTGACGAGTGTTGCGAAGCCGCGTTCGCGCATCAGACGCAGGAGATCACCGTTGCGCCGGCCCGCCCATCCTTCGCTCACTACGTGCGAGACATCGAGTCCGTGGAGATCCCTCTCGAACCGTCGGGGCACGCACTCGTCGAGGAGAACGCGGCGTGGCGGTGAGGTCACGCCGCCGCAGCGCGCGCGAGGAGCATCTCCTTCGCGAGCTCGAGAACTGCAACGGCCTGTTCGCGCGACACACTCGGAAAGTCCTGTAGGAACTCGTCGAGCGGGTCGCCGGCCTCCAAGTAGTCCAGCAGCGTTTGCACCGGCACGCGCGTGCCGACGAAGACGGGCGTGCCCCCCAGGATATCCGGGTCGCTGTGGATAGGAAGTTGGTTCGTTTGCATCAGGTTCTCCTGTCGCCTCTGTCCCGTGTTCTATGCCGCCATCGTCAAGCAGTCCGACTCCCTCGCCAGCGCACTTCTCCAGTGTACGGCGGTCTCTCGCCCTGCGGCAAGGTGGTCTGAGTCCTGGCCCAGGTGTGGGCCGGCCCGATTACGTCAAGTTGGGAAGTCCGACTTCGCGGGTCCCTGCGCGTACGCGAATGCGTACGAATGGCACACCGGGAAAGAGATGGTGTTCTCCCGGGCTTCTTGACGATCCGTTCGCTCTGGCCATTCATGACATCGTGCTCGCTCGGCGGGCTGCCAGCTCGTCCAACCCAGCGAGCCGTCGCAACGCACGTCTTGCTCACGAAGTGGAAGTGCCTTTCGGGGCGCTGGTCGAATTCGTGTTGGTGCGCCTGCGTGCAGCCGAGTCCTAACAGGTCGCGAGCAGGAACAGGCCGCTGACTGCATGACGCATCAATCTACCGGGAGCTTCGCCCGCGTGCACTTGCGGTAGTACTTTGATCGTATGCGTCCGTCAAGGCGAGAGACATTGTGGCGCGAACGAGAGGCCAAAGCGGCAATGCCCCACACCGTGCTCGAAATGCAGGACCGGTTACTCAAGGAGATGAGCCCAGAACGTAAGCTGCTCGCGAGCGATGCGTTGCGACGTACGGCATGGCAGCTCAAGGCGGCGTGGATTGCGCGCCAGCATCCCGAGCTCGATAGTCAGGCCGTCGACGCGCGCGTGCGACGCGCGTTCCTCGATGCAGGCACCTGATCTCCATCTGTGCAACCAATGGTTTGGTAGGGACACCATGCTCGCAATGCTCGCCTGTCTCCTGAGCATGTTCGCTTGCCATCGCGTTGACCCGGTTCCTGCTCCGGTGGCGAGACCGATGGCCATGCGCGCGGTCGGAGCACGCCCGGTTTTGCTGACCGCAACCTGCACGCTCTCACGGAGAGCGAGCGCGATATCGTGTGTGCCCGCCGCTCCTGCCCCTCGAACGGATGACAGCACACACGTGGCGCGCTCGCCGGCGGGTCGGTATGGGGAGTTCCTGGCGACCAACCTTGTGCAGGATAGCGTCAGGCAGGTGTGGTCGTTCGACGCATCCCTGCACAACTCGTTAGGACAAGCGATCGGCACGCTCGACGGCACGAGCGTAACAGGCTCGGATATTTTGGTGACCGCGATCCGTGCAACGCAGGGCACAGGAGCCGTCAGCGTGATCAACGCCGATGGCGTGGCTCATGTCACCGCGCCGAATCAACCCTGCTTCGCCTACGACCAGATCGTGGCGTCCGGCGCGCACAGCACCGCAAAGCGGTGGGAGCTCCGCGTGCCGAATACGGTGGCTACCGTGAGTCTCGACATCCTCGTGACGACGGATTTCCCCGCCGAGCAGAGTGTTGCCTTGCTGCCGCCCGATACCGTGCCGTCGTGGGTCCGCGCCGACACGAACATCGCCCCTCCCACTGATAGCTCACCAGGCCATTTCGCGAAGCGGATCGTCATTGTGGTGTTTCGGCCAACGGCGACACTCGCGGAGCGGCAGCTCGCGATCGCGTTCGTGAACGGAGTAGTGGTCGGGGGCATGCACAGCCGTGATGGCAGCATCGGCACCTACTACGTGAAGGTCCCCGACGACGCCTCGGAAAATGGAGTGTTTGCGGCAATGCAGGCGCTCGACGCGCTACCACAGGTACAATTCGCGGCCTTGGAAGTGTACCTGGACGAGCTCTCTTCGCCTAACTGATGGTAGTTGGCCAGTTCGCACGTCGACGCCTGTCCGGGCGAGCATTTCGACCAGAGTATCGATGCTGAACCGCTCGATTTTGCCCCGCGTGAGGTCAGAGATCCGCGGCTGGGTGACGTGAAAGAGCTTCGCGGCCTCCGCCT